>JBDLUL010000099.1:0-42059 GCA_039805345.1 Bacteroidota bacterium
GTACAGATCCTTTGTTATCAAACATGAATAACCAGCGTGCCTACCTAGACCTCAGTGTAGGGGGATTGCTAAATACTCGAAATTACTGGATTGGCTTTTCGGCGCACCACTTAAATCAGCCTAACAAATCACTTATTTCGTCTACGGAGGACCTGCTAGCTACTAAATTTAGTGTGCAAGTGGGAACCAAAATCATCCTACAAGAGAATTTCTACGAGGCAGATTCCTACGAGGACCGAAATAACGAAAAAAGCATCAGTCCCGTTGTCCATTATAAGCAACAAGGGGATTTCCAACAATTGGATATGGGCGCTTACGTAACCTGGTCACCGATGGTTTTTGGACTTTGGTATCGTGGTATTCCAATTGCAAAATCGAAAATTGGCGCACCTAATCGGGAGTCGATCGTCGCTTTGGTGGGATATAAACAAGATAATTTCTCTATTGGATATTCCTACGACATTACGATGTCGGCCTTAGGCCCAGCGGCCGGCGGAGCACATGAATTGTCGCTCGCCTATTTGTTCGATTTCGACTTCTCCTTGAAAAAACCCTTCGTCAAATGGAAGCGAAACCTTTCCTGTCCGAAGTTTTAAATTTGAAAGGATAGCCATAAAATTTTACCTTTACTGAAATATTGAAAGCACATGATGCAGTTTAAAATAAACCTTACACCATATCTCACACGAATTGCCTGCATACTTTGTCTGCTCATTTCGCATGCGGGCATGGCTCAGTTCAACATGGGTATCAAACGAAATGTTGACGACCTTTCAGATTCGGAGGTAAAGCTTTTTATGGATAAGGCACAGGCAAGCGGCATGTCGGAAAGCGATATTGAAAAAGCAGCCTTAACCCAAGGTTACACCTCCGCTGACGTAGCTAAAATGCGTGAAAGAATGGCAACCATTCAAACACCAGCGACAGAGGCAAGCATTAAGGCAAACAACCAAGAGGTAAATAAGAGTACTGAAAGCAGAGGCAACAAAACCGTTGTCATTAATAACCCGGGGCGTGTTAATCAGCCTATTCTGCATGAAAGTCCTTTAAATTTAGATGAACGAAAATTACTTGCTAAGCCACTCGACATCTACAATGATAGCTTAGTCAACCAATACAACAGCTTGCAAAAACGCGTAGCGAGCTCCCTCGACAAGAAAATTTTTGGTGCCAGTTTGTTTCAAAATGACAAACTAACCTTTGAGCCAGACATGCGCATTGCAACACCGAAAAACTACCAATTAGGTCCAGATGACGCCTTGGACATTCATATATTTGGCGATGTGCTCGATAATTTCAAGGTAACTGTGAGCCCAGAAGGGACAGTGAAAATCCTTAATTTAAGTCCTATTTATGTAAACGGGTTGTCGATTGATGCAGCAGGAGAAAGAATTATTAGCCGCTTGCGCCAACTGTACCAGGGCTTGAACAAACCAGGCAGTGGCTCATCTGCGCAAGTAACACTTGCAGGCGTTCGCAGCATCAAGGTTATTTTGACAGGCGAGGTGAATTTCCCTGGTTCGTACACAGTATCCTCATTAGCAACCGTATTCAACGCCTTGTATTTGGCGGGTGGTCCTAACCGAAATGGTTCCTTTCGAAACATTCGGGTTATTCGAGGAAACAAGGTCATTCGTACCTTGGATTTATATGACTTTTTATTGCGTGCAGATCAAAAAGACAATATCCATTTAAATGACCAAGACATCATTCGAGTAGGTGATTACGAAAATCGAGTGGAGCTTTCCGGCGAAGTAAAACGTCCCTATATCTATGAAATGGTGAAAGGTGAAAACTTCAAAGATCTATTACGTTATGCAGGCGGCTTCACCGAAAAAGCATACACGTACACAATCAATGTACGCCGAAATACGTCAAGAGAAATAAAATTACTTAACATCAGTCAAGATGAGGTAGACACCTTCTTACCAAATAATGGGGATGTTTATACGATTGGTACCATAATTGAACGTTTTGAAAACCGGGTCGAAGTACAAGGTGCGGTATTTAGACCAGGTCAATATGCAATTGAGACAGGACTTAATACTGTTAAGGATCTCATAAAGAAATCAGAAGGTTTGCGTGAAGATGCATTTTTGAATCGCGCAACATTGACCCGCCGGAAAGAGAATTATGACCCAGAGGTTTTATCCCTTGATTTAGGTAAAATCTTACGTGGCGAGACAAGTGATATTAGCTTACAGCGTGAAGATGTCTTGCAAGTATATTCGATCAATAACCTCCGAGAAAAACGCACCGTCAATATCGTCGGGGAGGTAAATGCTCCCGGAGAATTCGAATACAAGGACGGCATGAAGGTTGCGGATTTAATTTTACAAGCCAAAGGCTTGAAAGAATCAGCGAGCTATGCGAACCTAGAATTAGCCCGACGCATTATAACACACGGAACGTCGGATCCCCAAGCCGCGAAAATTGAAATCATTAGCTTCGCCATCGATGGTAGCCTTAAAATCGCAAACGATGGTAATCAAATCACCCTTCAACCCTTTGACATTATATCGATTCGTCGGGCGCCGAACTACGAAGAACAACGCTCTGTTAAAATTCAAGGGATGGTTAATTTTCCAGGTTCCTATGCCATTGAAAATAATCAACAACGCATTTCCGATTTAATTAAGCGTGCAGGTGGCTTGCGTATAGAAGGATACCTTGAAGGAGGTAAATTAATTCGGGGCACGATGACCGTAGGAGTAAATTTAAAAGAGGTATTGAATAACCCAGCCTCCCAAGAAAACTTACAATTAATGGCGGGTGATGAATTAACAATCCCTCGATTACTTCAAACAGTGAAGCTCACAGGCGCTGTTCAAAATCCCTTAGCGGTCAGTTATAAAGAAGACTTTACGCTAAAGGAATACATTGCTGAAGCAGGTGGCTACACAGTTCAGGCAAACCGCAAAAAAATGTATGTAACCTATGCGAATGGCGTTTCGAATCAAATTAGAAAGTTCCTCATTTTCAAGAAAAACCCAAGAATTGAACCCGGTTCAGAAATCGTAATTCCATCCTATCCTGAAAATCGCAAAAAGGGGTTGTCGGCTGCTGAGGCCATTGGACTAACCTCTAGTTTAGTATCCGTATCTATTGCCATTATCACCTTGATTAATAACATCCCGAAGTAAAAAGCCAAGCTACATGAACGAACAAAACGTCCCCCAGCCTACTCATTCGGATGAAATTGCGATCAATTTTTCTGAAATTTGGAATGCTATTGTTAAGTACAAACTAACCCTATTACTAGTAACCGTCATCTTTACAGCAGCAGGTGCATTGCTATCACTTACACTTGATAGTGAATATGAATCACAAGTTAAACTATTACCCGAAGTAGATTCAAAACTAGGAGGCTCTTCCGGCAGTGGCGGATTAGGCGGACTTTCATCTTTGGCTGGATTAGCTGGAATTAACCTTTCAGGCGCAATGGCAGGTTCGGAAGTCATCCAACCAGCGATGTACCCAGAAATTGTACAAAGCATCCCATTTTTACTAGAACTTAGTCAATCCCAAGTTTACAATTTGAGACAAAAAAAGTTCCAAAAATTAGCCGACTACTTAAAGCAAGATAACTCGAATGCGCCTATTCCTATCTTCAAAAAAGATAAAAGTAAAGCCGCTAATGATCTTGAAAATATCACAGTTCCCAAAGGAGTTTTGAGTCCTGATTTAATCAACATCTCTAAACAAGAATCAACTTCTTTGAAAGAATTGAAAGAGGCTATCAGCATTGAGGTAGACAAGAAAAATAATTTAATCAAAATCACAGCTACGACGGAAGATCCTGTGGTTTCAGCAAATGTGGCTAATCTCATCTTAATTCAACTTAGAAAATACATCGTACAATACCGGACTGAAAAGGCTAGAAAAGAACTAAACTTCTTAATGGATCGCCAAGCTGAAGCCCGCAAACGCTATGACCAATCACTTTTTACACTTTCAAATTATAAAGATCAGAATCGAAATGTCTTTTTGAATGTTGCCAAGGATCAAGGAAAAAAATTACAATACGAGGTTGATTTAGCCTTTAATGTTTATTCGAACTTAACGAATCAAACCACAGAGGCTAAAATAAAATTACAGAAAGAGACTCCCGTATTTAAGGTATTGGAACCTGCTCAAATCCCCTTGAAACGTTCGAGCCCCAAACGAAGCCTCATCACCCTTGGTGCGATGTTCCTCGGATTATTCGTGTCACTCATTGGCCTCTTTCTAAAGACAGCAAACATGCGCGAAATATTCGCATAAAAAAAAGCCGTCCGTCAATCGACGGACGGCTTTTTTATTTTTAACGTCTTGCTTATTTCAAGGTACGTTTCACTTCTTTCATTTCGTAACACTCTAGGTTGTCGCCTACCTCAAGATCATTAAATCCTTTGATCGACATACCACATTCGTATCCAAACTTCACTTCAGCTACATCATCTTTGAAACGCTTCAATGCCGAGATTTCTCCGTCATGAATCACAACAAAGTCACGAATGACCCGAATTTTATGCGCACGCTTCACGGTACCATCCAAGACATAACATCCTGCAACCGTACCAATCTTCGTAATTTTAAATACATCACGCACCTCGATATTCGCCGTGTTAACCTCCTCAAATGCTGGAGCCAACATACCTTCCATAGCAGCTTTGATTTCATCAATCGCCTGATAGATAATGGAATAATTACGAATTTCAATTTGCTCTGTTTCCGCTAAACGACGTGCGTTTTGCGAAGGACGAACTTGGAATGCAATAATCACTGCATCCGAAGTAGAAGCTAAGGCTACATCAGATTCTGAAACCTGACCTACACCCTTGTGAATAATACGCACCTGAACCTCTTCGGTCGATAACTTCAATAATGAATCTGAAAGCGCCTCCACAGAACCATCCACGTCACCTTTTACAATAACATTCAACTCGCGGAATGTACCAATCGCCTTACGACGACCAATTTCCTCCAAGGTAATGTGCTTACGTGTACGCAATGATTGCTCACGCAAAATTTGCTCACGCTTGTTGGCAATTTCACGCGCCTCACGCTCATTTTCCAAACAGATCAATTTATCACCGGCTTGCGGTGCACCATTCAAACCAAGTACCTGTACTGGAGTAGATGGACCTGCTTTTTTAATCTTGTTACCATGGTGATCAAACATCGCCTTCACACGACCATAGTTGTCGCCTGCTAGCATCATGTCTCCTACATTCAACGTACCATCTTGAATCATCATCGTAGTTACATAACCACGACCTTTATCCAATTCCGCCTCGATCACAGATCCGATAGCTTTTTTATTTGGATTTGCTTTTAAATCAAGCATCTCCGCTTCTAACAATACTTTTTCAAGCAAGTCATTGATACCTAAACCTGATTTTGATGAAATCTCTTGGCACTGGTATTTACCACCCCAATCTTCCACCAACATATTCATAGTCGCTAATTCTTCACGAACTTTATCCGTGTTAGCCCCATCTTTATCGATTTTCGAGAATGCAAAGACAATCGGAGCACCTGCAACCATCGCATGGTTAATTGCTTCTTTTGTTTGCGGCATGACCGAGTCATCCGCTGCAATCACGATAATAACAATATCCGTCACTTTCGCACCACGCGCACGCATCGCCGTAAAGGCTTCGTGACCCGGTGTATCCAAGAACGTAACTTTCTTTCCTGATTCAGTCTCAACAGAATACGCGCCTATGTGCTGCGTGATTCCACCGGCTTCACCTGCTGTTACTTTAGACTTACGGATATAATCCAATAGGGATGTTTTACCGTGGTCAACGTGACCCATGATCGTGACGATCGGTGCACGTGGAACTAAATCTGCTGGATCATCTTCTACTTCCTCTTCAACGGCATCAATTTCTTCTTCCGCTGAAATAAAGTTCACTTCATAACTAAACTCATCTGCAATGATGGTAATCGCCTCTGCATCCAAACGCTGGTTGATCGAAACGAACATACCTAAACTCATACAAGTTGAGATAACTTCATTAACGGAAACATCCATCAAAGAAGCTAAATCACTCGCCGAAACAAATTCAGTTACCTTCAATACTTTTGCCTCCTCATCTTCAGCCATTTGGCGTGCCTCTTCAGCATCTGCACGTTCACGACGTTTTACACGACGCTTATCTGCACCAAAACTTTGCTTATTCGTCGCTCCTTGCAGGCGCGCCATAGTAGCCTTGATTTGCTCCTGAATATCCTTATCCGAAAGTTCCTCGCGAGGTCCTCCTGGTTTAGCTCCAGGTGCAGGCTTTTTACCAAAATCCTTTTTATTATTGGCCGCATTCGGATTATTAGGCCGTTGCTCATTGACAACTGGCTTTTTCTCCTCCTTCACAATACGCTTACGCTTGTGCTTGTTATGGCTATCACGGCCATTATCTACGGGCAATTCAATTTTACCTAGAACAGTTAAGCCTTTCAGCGTCTCACCTTTCGCTTCGATCAATTGAATGTCTTCCACTACAGGAGCCTCTGGAGTCGCAGCAGGCGCAATTGGCGCAACAACTGCCTCAACAGGAGCAACGGGCGCTTCCACGACAGGCTTTTCCTCCACAACAGGCTCGGGAGCTTTCTCAACAACAGGCTCGGGTTTCGGTGCTGGTTTTGGAGGTACAGGATTGCCCTTTTTATCCAAATCAATTTTACCTAAAACCTTTAGGCCCACTTGCTTTTCAGCTACAGGCGCAGGCATTTCTTCCTTCACCTCAGGTACTTCTGGAGCTACTTCCTTCACAGGCTCTGTAGCAACTTCTACTACAGCAACCGGCTCAGGTTTCTTCTCCTCAACCACGGGAGCTGGCACGACAAGCTCCTCAACAATCTTCTTAGGAGCCTCCTCTGTTGCCAACAAATGGTTTGCACCATATTCTGCTGCCAACAAACTCAATTGCTCATAATTAAGCTTTGCGTTCGGGTTATTATCGACTTTATGTCCTTTAGCAGAAAGAAACTGTAGGATCGTAGACGTTCCCATGTTTATTTGCTTTGCTACAAGACTTAATCGCATTGTCTTCTCTTCTGCCATATAAATTACTAAATACTTATGCTTTCAATTTAAAATTCTTACTCGATACAGCGTTATTCTTATTCAAACTCAGAACGTAAAATAGCTAAGATTTCCTCAATGGTTCCCTCTTCTAATTCCGTTCTACGCTCTAATTCTTCTTTAGATAAAGCCAATACTTGCTTCGCTGTATCCAATCCAATTTTATGAAGCTCTTCCAAAATCCAAGCCTCAATCTCATTGGAGAATTCTGTCAATTCTACATCCTCATCATCCATCTCTTCTTTCGGTACATCACGGAATACATCAATTTCGTATCCAACTAATTTACCAGCCAATTTGATGTTTTGACCTCCACGACCAATCGCCATAGAAACCTGATCTGAATTCAAATAAACCGAAATACGACGACGCTCCTTGTCAATAGCCATTGAATTTAACTTCGCTGGGCTTAACGTACGCGCCACCAATAACTCTAAATTATCTGTGTAGTTAATCACATCAATATTCTCATTCTGTAATTCACGAACAATACCATGAATACGAGAACCTTTCATCCCCACACAAGCTCCTACTGGATCAATGCGATCATCAAATGACTCAACGGCCACTTTCGCACGCTCACCTGGTTCACGAACAATTTTACGAATTGAAATAGTACCATCGTAAATTTCAGGTATTTCTTGCTCGAACAAACGCTCTAAAAATACAGGAGAAACACGAGATAAAATGATACGCGGTGTACCATTCGACATCTCAACTTTATGAATAACGGCACGAATCGTCTCACCTTTCTTGAAACGATCTTTTGAGATCATTTCACCTTTCGGCAACACTAATTCGTTATCCTCATTATCTAATAAGATCAATTCACGTCCTAAAATTTGGTACACTTCAGAAGTAACTAACTCCCCTACCAAATCCTTGTACTTGTCATGTAAGCCCTCTTTCTCGATATCTTTGATACGTTGAATCAAGGTTTGACGAGCAGTTTGAACAACACGACGACCGAAATCCTCCAATTTGATCAATTCAGCTACTTCCTCACCAATCTCAAAATCCGGCTCGATCAACTTAGCTTCCGCCAAAGGTATTTTATCAAAATCCCAAATATCCTCGGAGTTATCGTCGACGATCTCACGCGTGCGCCACATCTCTAAGTCACCACTTTCGGGGTTGATAATGACATTGAAATTTTCATCGGAACCGAATTTCTTGCGAATCATCGTACGAAAAACCTCTTCCAATACCGAAATCATTGTCGGCTTGTCAATGTTCTTCTCCCGAGCAAAATCTGAAAATGACGAAATTAATTCAACACTGTTCATTGCTATCCTTACGTTTTTTTATTGAAATGAAACTTGTACTCTTATTTTATCTATGGCTTGTAAACCAAACACCGTTGGCTCCTTTGCTACTGTTTTACGATGCTTCACCGTCTTCTCTGTCAACACCTGAATCGAATCAGCCGTATGTCCTTGTAATGTTCCCATCACCGTTTCTCCGTCCTTCAACCATACTTTTACCGTACGACCTACATTCTTTTCAAACTGCCAACCCTGCGACAAAGGAAAATCCAGTCCTGGCGATGAAACTTCTAAATTATAAGCTTCCTCAATCCATAGATTCTCCTCGATGTGATGGGCCAACTTCCGGCTCATCAATGCGCATGCATCAATGGTTATCCCTTCCATGGTATCGACTAGAATAGTTACCAACGAACGCTTGAGTCCCTTGCTTATCGACAAATCCACTAAAAATATAGGACCATCACCGATATACTCTTGAATCCAACCGTTAATCTTTGTTTTTAAATCTTCCATCAATACCTTGAAAACAAAAAGAGGGATTAAAAACCCCTCTTCTTTCTTAAATTTCCTTGGCAAAGGTAGGTATTTTTTTCCAAAATGCAACATATCGGCATAAAGTAGCAGCGACTAGGTCATGCCCATGTACTTTTTGTCCAAAATATTTCACTAATTTCGAGACCAAATTCACCGGGTTGCCAAACTTTAGCTACCCTACATTTACGTTATGAATCGCTGCTACTGGCTTGTTGTTTTTATCTGCATAGGATTTATATCCTCGGCAAATCCGGCTGAACGATTCCCCACTCCACCTGACTCCCCCATCAGACTTTTCTATATCCAACGTAGCTCGAACGCGAATACGGTTGTATATGATGCTAATTTATTAGCTAGCAAAACACTGAATGCTAAAGATCCCGTACACACCTATTGGATTCGGTATGGCGAAAGAGGTCAAAAAGAAGAATTAACCACCATCCAACGAACCTTAGCCTACGGACTTTATACAGATGCAATCAACGCGGAATCGAATGCATTTGAAGGATACTTCCTCGCATACCGCAAACGCAAATTCGTTGTAAAACTTGACGCACGAGGCGCACCCATTGCGCTATTTCCCATCAACGGAAAATTACAGATCCTTAAACGTGTATTTGTTAGTGTTGACGAAAGCCACATGATGCCTTCCGTCAACTACATCGACCTTTACGGAAAAGACCCAATAACTGGTAAAGACGTTTACGAACGATTCAAACCCTAGAATATCCCGAACACACTTAACTGAATATTGCGCGACTGCCCCGAATAACCATATTGTTCTACGGGCCTCTGATTCAATACATTTTTGACCAAAGCCTGCAATCGCCAATGCTTACTGAACGAGTAAGTTGATTGCAATTCCGTCCATACATAACTTGCTAACGTCACCCCTTGCGTTTGATAACTCGCATCATTATAATAATAATCCGTACGCTCCCCCACGTATTGGGTGTATACACTTGCCGACCACCTCTTCGTTAATTGCTGATTTAGACGCAAAGAGACCTGATGCTTGGGCCTGCGAATCAACGATGAAAAAGTCGAATCCTTGCCATTGATTACTTGATTCATTTGCCCGTCTAAATACGTATAAGCTAATTCCGAAGAGAATCCCTTCCAAGCATAACGCGCTTCCAACTCGACTCCCTTCGTATTTTGCTTAGATACATTCAAGTAACGACCATAAGGTTCTTCCACAATCGATTGGAATACAATTCCGTCCAGAACTTCCTGTTGGAAACCAACTAAGCGTACATAAAATTTCCCCAACTGTTGTTCGAATCCGGCCTCAACGGTTTTTCCAAATTCTGCTTGAAGGGCTTGATTACCATAAGGAGAATAAAGTTGATACAAAGATGGCGCCTTGAAGCTAGTGTAATAATTAGCAAACAACTTTCCTTTTGGCCAGACATAGGCATATGGATTCACATGGTACGTAAAATTAGTACCATATAAGGAATGATTACTTAATCGGCCACCGAATTCCAATCCCCATGCATCGGCTTGATGCTTTTCGAATGTCAAATAACCGGCAACCAATTGAATGTTTGCCAAAGAGGCGGCTAATGTAGGTGAATCATACCGCCCATATCCACTAATCGAAAAATCGGTTTGCGTTGTCGCCTGATTTCGATATTCAATACCGGCTATACTCTGAATACTTGCTGGCAAATGCCATTTGATATAACTTTCTGCTCCTTGATTCAACCCCACATAGGAAGACTCGCTGTAATTAGCATAGGCGTTCACGGGAATATCCGTCGAATCGTTGCGAAAAAAGCGATGAGTGATATCTTGAAACAAGCGAACAAACAAATCCCCTCGGACAAATTGCCGATGAAATTGCGCTCGAAAAGCATGATTCGAAGCTCTTGCCGTGTAATCACGTTCATCAATCATAGGCCCACCATCTAAATCTGCACGATAAAATTCACTCTGGTAATATAAATCCCAGTCTGAATACTTACCTAATGTACTCCCCAAATTGACCCGAATGTTTTGTTGACCCATCCCATCCTTCTCTACCTGATTTGCAGCTGCAGAAAAACCTTGTGTTTGAACGTTTTTCAAAGCAAGACCCACATGTAAATTTTTGATTGTTTTCTGGATTTGAAATGCCTCCGCATGTGTACCTAAGCCACCGCCTTGAAGCGTAATGGAGGTGCCCGATTTACGGGTAACCAAATTAATAACCCCTGCCATCGCATCGGATCCATACAAGGTAGATTGCCCTCCTTTCATGATCTCGATTCTTTCCAAACTCCCCAAGTCAATTAAATTCCAATCCAAAACAGACGAAATATGAGACGGGTCGTTGGCAGGAAAGCCATCAATTAGGAGCAATACATTTCCGGTATTTGCTCCACGAACATAAACTTCTTGGTTACTACCCGGAGCACTTCGAGCCCCCACAATGGAAATACCGACAGACTCTTGTAACAATTCCCCTAGGTTTTTCCCGACACTTCGTTGGATTTGTTCTTGTGAAATCACGGTAATCACCTTGCCTGTTTGGGCCAATTTACTTGGGTACTTGGAAGCGAGAACCTGAACTTCCGCTAAAAGAGAATCTGGACCAAAGGTCGTTTTCGCTGCATACGCGAACTGTAGGCATGCGAGCATCGACACTGCAACGAGTGTCAGTCGAATATTGAACATGTTTTTGCCCTTAGGGCGATCAAATAAAAAGGTAATCGAACGCTCGGCCCCATCGCATCCTCCGTGATACAAGGTCAAGAATCATTCAAGGCAGGTCTCCTGACTCAATTCCGTTTCTTTTCTGCCTTCCCAGCCTTGGCCAGTGACATGTGATGAAAAGCATTTTAGAATTTTACAGTTGCGGGGACAGTTTTAGCTTTAAACTAAATTCCCTATTAAGTAACATACGTTGACACATACGATACACCCTAAACTGTCACAAACTTAACGATAAACTGATAATAATGCATGGTCTTGTGGCAATGATTAAAAAAATAGCAATTTTTGTTACCGGAATTATAAGCTCCAGCTTCACAGCTGAACCCCTAAGCTGATGCCTAGGGTTATAAAAAACGTAAACTTAAAACCCCAGGTTTTAACCTGGGGACCAACACGGAACCAACTATTTATGACTACTCCCCTTCGCTGCCATTGGCCTGGAAACGACCAGCTCTACATCGACTACCACGACAACGAATGGGGAGTACCCGAACACAATGATCACAAACTCTTCGAATTATTAATCTTAGAGGGATTTCAGTCGGGTCTATCCTGGATCACCATCCTGCGAAAAAGAGAAAATTTTCGAGAGGCTTTCGTTCAATTCGATGCGCAAACATTAAGTAAATGGTCAGATGCCCAACTAGCCCAATGCCTGGAAAATTCGGGAATCATTCGAAATCGGTTAAAAATTGAAGCTGTCCGGACGAATGCACGCGCTTTTATCCAAATTCAGGAAAAATTTGGTAGCTTTGACCGATTTATATGGGATTATGTAGAACAGCATTCCTTAATCAATCAGTTTACCGAGCAAAAGGATTTACCTGCTCAAACAGACTTGTCTGTTCGCATGAGTAAAGATCTCAAGAAATTAGGTTTCAAGTTTGTGGGCCCTACCATTTGTTATTCTTTCATGCAAGCCGCAGGGCTCGTAAACGACCATTTAACACACTGTTACTGTTACAAAAAATAACCTATGCATACGCGGATCGTCATCATTCCGACTTACAATGAGATTGAAAACATTCAAGCCATCATCGAAAAGGTTTTGAGCTTGGATCCTATTTTCGATCTGTTAATTGTGGATGATGGCTCACCAGATGGTACAGCAGCATGCGTTAAAACACTCCAACAGGCCCATCCCGATCGTATTCATTTACTGGAAAGAAAAGGAAAATTAGGACTGGGTACTGCCTATATCGCAGGCTTCCAATATGCCTTAGCAAAATCTTACGAATACATTTTTGAGATGGATGCCGACTTTTCGCACAATCCAGATGATCTAATTCGTCTATATGATGCCTGTGCAAATCAAGGAGCATTTATGTCGATCGGCTCGCGCTACATCAACGGCGTAAATGTGGTCAATTGGCCTATCGGACGTGTATTAATGTCCTATTTTGCGGGATTCTATGTGCGTTTCATTACAGGCATGCCGATTCAAGATGCCACGGCTGGATTCGTTTGCTATCGAAGAAAGGTACTTGAAACGATTCCTTTGGACCAAATCAAATTCATCGGTTATGCATTCCAAGTAGAGATGAAATTCACCACATGGAAATACGGCTTCAAGATGACTGAGGTGCCTATTATTTTTACAGATCGCACGAGAGGTGAAAGTAAAATGTCGGCAAATATATTTAAAGAGGCAATATTTGGCGTCATTCAGCTGAAAGTAAACAGTCTATTCAAACGCTATCAGGCCAACTAATGGATTATAATTTCCTAAAATCATTGCACATTATATTTGTTGTGAGCTGGTTCGCAGGATTATTCTATTTACCTCGCTTATTGGTTTATCATGTAGAGGCACAGGATAAAGATGTGCAAGCAAAAGAAATACTATCGAAGCAATTCGAGAAAATGGAAAAGTTGCTATTCAATGCCATCATGATTCCTGCCATGTGGCTAACTTGGTTGACCGGAATTTCCATGATTTACATCACGTGGTGGGATAACTTCCAAGCACATACTTGGCTACATTTAAAATTAGCCTTTGTGGTTGGTATTACGATTTACCATTTTGTCTGCAGGCACCTTATTCGAAAATTTCGGGCATCCGAATTCATCTTATCAGGGGGACAATTGCGCTTATTCAATGAGATTGCAACCATTTTATTGGTTGCGGTGGTATTTTTAGTCATCGCCAAAAATACGTTCGACATGTTAATGGGTATGGGCGGATTCATCATCTTTGCCATCGTGATCATGGCAGCTGTGACGATCGTCAAGAAAATACGATCTAACGCATAGAACGATCCATTTCACGCTTGATATCCTTTTCTTTGATATCATCCCGCTTATCGAATGTCTTCTTACCTTTGGCTAATGCGATATTCAATTTGGCATAACCTTTATCCGAAATAAAGAGTCGCGTTGGGATAATCGTCAAACCTACATTTTTCAACTCCTTCTGCAATTTGGCTAGTTCTCTTTTCGAAAGTAAGAGCTTGCGATCGCGCAAGGGATCATGGTTGAAATGCGTTCCTTCATCATACATGGAGATATGCATGTTTCGTACAAAGAGTTCCTCTTGAAAGAAAATACAATAGGCATCCGTTAGGTTAGCCTTTCCTTGTCGGATCGACTTGATTTCCGTACCGGTCAAAACAAGCCCTGCCGTGAAAGTATCCAAGAATGCATATTCAAAGGATGCCCGACGGTTTTTAATCTCGACTTGTTTTTGGATTTTATCCTTTGCCATATGATTAGAAACAAAAAAGCCACACAGCAAGACTGCGTGGCTTCCTTCTTACTTGTTAAACTATTTTTCAGCTTTCTTCGCTGCGTATTCTTTATTCAAACCATCAACCAACTTCTGAGTTACGTCAACCGATGGATCTGCGAACAAAATACCACCACCAATTTTAGAATAACCTAAAACGAATTCGTATTTATTTTCTTTGTTCACCTTCGCGATATACTCACGAATGTTGTTATACAACTCTTCGTTTTTCTTTGCTTGCTCTTGGCCTAATTCTGCCTGCTTTTGTTGCGAATATTGTTGCAATTCCGCACCCTTTTTCTTCAAGGTCATGTCGGCAGCTTGCAATTGTGCTTGCGTCATCGCAGCAGCACGTTGTTGGATTGCTTGCAATTCAGCTTGCAAAGCACGTTCTTTTTGACCTAAGTCAACTTGCAAACGGTATCCTTTATTTTCAAACTCTTTTTGAGCGTCTTTATAAAACTGATAATTCGTCAATAATGAATCTGAGTTTACAAACACGATGCGCTTGCCTTCAGCGGTTACACCTACTCCAGCTGAACCAGTACCTGCCGTAGGTTTAAAATATAAAAATGCTAAAACGACTGTTAAGACAGCTAACCATGCGTATGTAATACTTGAATTTTTCACGAGTTTAATTTTAATTATAAATGTATTTAACGGTAAATATACAATCTATGCTTTGATTGTCCTAAATTTTTAAAAATTCTATCGCAATCTAGCCCCAGCCCAAGCCCATAAGCCTAGCAGGATTCCTCCGATGAGTCCAGTAATCACATAAAGCAAAGCAACACTTCCCTGCAGCGGCAACAAAATAGCCATCCGCGCGGGCAAAGCACTTGGATTTGAAAAATTTAACCACCATGCAGAGCCACTCCAAAGTAAAAACCCTGAAATAAAACCCGTTGTAAAGGCACTTTTCGTGGGAAAACGTAACAAAAAGGCTAAAATACCCGCTTGAATTCCCATGGCATACCATGGTAAATAGAGCCCTACGAGCGCACCTACGATGATTAATATGATGATACGAATTGTATTACTTTGCATGATTTTATTTTGATAAAGTGATTGTCTTACGAATACGACTCGATGATTGATTAGCATTATCTAGGTATAATAACGGACGGAGTTCTCCTTTTGCCCATGTATCAATCAAGTCATCGTAATGTACACTACCTGGATTTCCTGATTGCCCACCTGGATAAACCCCAAAAGCTTTTGGATTACCCGTTTTTGATAATTCTACGATAAATCGCCAAGATGGTCCCGTTTTCGTAGTGGCAGCATTCACGATGGAACCTCCCCCACCGATCGGGATATTTAATCTACTTAAGGCATCCATTCCTGGAATTAGGTGGCGAACGCCTGTCTGTTTGTGCTTGTACCAAGCCCAATCTGCGCCTAACGCACCATGCTGTTTAACTAAAGTGTCTAACGTAGCCTTAAATGAAGTTGCAATAATCTGATCCATTGTCTCCTTCTGCCCTTTGGTCTTCACATTATCCCACCAACGAGCTTGTGGCTCATGTTCAATCATATGAATAGTCCGATCTATAGATGGACGATTCATCGGAACCTTTTCATCGGAAGCAAATTCATCATCCCATAAAAAAGTTTGCAAATTGATTACCCATGTCTCAAAAATGGTTGCTCCAATGGATTCAGGCGCATTTTGCAAATTCCAAGATTTCAATATACCCAAGGCCTTATCCGTTGATTTCACTGAACGCATTAACAAAGGCAATAATTTTCGAGCACGAATATTCATATTATCATTCTGTAATCCGCGCAAAGAATCGATCGTCACTTTGCTCATCGCACCTAAACGTTCATTAATTCGTCTGCCTCGCTCAGAAGGAGCATATTGCCATCCTAAATAATAAGGATAACTAGGGTCCGTGGAGAATTGATTAGCAGAACTTACAAATCCTCGCACCGGATTTTTTACGTGTGGATTGTGTGCCTGCGGAATAAAACCTTGCCAGTCGGCCGCGGCATCTGTCCCATCCATTAAATATTTACCCTGCAACTTGGACTTTAAGGGAAACTTACCATTAACCCAAAGTGCGATATCCCCCTCGTTACTCGCGAAAACAAAGTTCTGTGCAGGAGCGGAATAAAAGCGTAACGCCTCCGTATAATCCGAATAATTCTTAGCACGGTTCAGGCGATAAAAAGTCGTTAATTCTTGTGATTTTTCATGCGCAATCCAACGCAATGCGTGCCCCACCGGTATATTCGATCTAAAAGCCTTTTCATGACTTAAATAAACCACAGGACCGTGGTGTGTGAAGAAGACGGTATCCACAAAATCTTTTTTGCCCTTGATCTTGAAGGTTTCAATACGCAATTTTGTTTTTTTCCATTGACCGGCATGCCAGTATTCCAACTTCGACGCATCCTTAAATTTCACTTGGTACCAGTCTAAGACATCGGACCCGACGTTGGTTACGCCCCAAGCGATATTTTTATTAAATCCCGTAATAACGTTTGGCGTTCCTGGCATCGTGGACCCGTACACATTGACACCTGGAGCAACGAGTTGTACTTGATACCAAATCGAAGGAAGCGACAAAGTTAAATGCGGATCATTGGCTAAAATTGGCATCCCCGAAACGGTCTTATTACCTGAAACGGCCCAGTTGTTTGATCCAATATTGGGATCCTTTTCAGGCGTTTTCATGGCACTTCCTAAGCCTATAAAATCTTTGGGAGCCGCAGGAATAGGGACAGGTTTGAAATCCACAGGAGATCCTGTAGGGATAATCGGACTTTCCTCAAACGGATAATTTGGGAATAAATCCTCAGCAACTTCCCGGCCATATTGACGAAGGATATTGGTCATCTTCAAATCATCCGTGCCAGATGCCAACACAAATGACATATTTTTCAGAAACAAGGCACTTTTGATAGGTGTCCAAGGTTCAGGTTTGTAATTCAATAATTTATATTCCAAAGGCAATTCCCGCTCGGAAAGCGATGCGATGTAGGCGTTAATCCCCTCTGAATAAGCCTCCAAAGCAACCTTCGCTTGCGGGTCTTCTTTCATCCCCTCAAAGGATTGTTCGGCTCCATAAACAGAACCCATCCGACGCTGAAACTGATCCGAAGCAAGCCCTTTCTCTCCAACAATTTCAGAAATTCGACCACCAGCAAAATGCGTTTGAAATTCCATTTGCCACAAACGATCTTTGGCTGTTACATAACCCTGCGCTAGAAACAAATCGTGGTCATTTTCAGCAAAAATATGTGGAATAGCCATCTCATCGTAAACAATTTTGACAGGCTTCAACAAACCTGGAATTTTCAACTCCTCTTCGCTCATTTCCTCCGAACCTGCCAGCTCAGCATTAATCCAAAACCCGTGATAAGGACTTAATAATTTACCAAAAGGCGGGATGGTTCCCCATGAGCGATCCCAACCAATTGTCACTAGAATAGCTAAAATCAGTGGAATTATAGATTTAATGAATTTCATTTGTTGATATAGATAGGAGATTAATGATTTTTCAAAGAATTTTTTCTATTTTAGAAAGACAATTTTACGCAATAGTTATACAATCAACAAATAAATTATCTTTAAATAAATTTCGCTAATCCCCCATCCATGAGAAGAAGATCCTTTTTACAAACGGCAGGTTTACTCGGTGTCGCAAGCACAGTAAACATCCAAAATCCGGAACCGGTCATCATCGCAACCTGGAAAAATGAAGCGGGGACAAAAGCGGGATATGATAAAATTCTACAAACAGGTAAGGCGCTAGATGGTGTTGAAGCTGGCGCGTGGGTTCCCGAAGCAAATCCAGAGGAAACGACGGTGGGCTACGGAGGTTACCCGGATCGAGATGGTCACGTAACCTTGGATGCTTGCATCATGGATCATTTGGGAAATGCGGGTTCCGTTACTTTTTTGGAAGGGATTATGCACCCGATTTCGGTCGCAAGAGCTATCATGGAAAAAACACCCCATGTCATGCTATCCGGAGAAGGAGCCTTACAATTTGCGCTGGCACAAGGATTTAAGAAGCAAGATCTATTAACGGAGAAATCCCGTAAGGCATGGGAGGAATGGAAAAAAGTAGCCAAATACGAACCCAAAGTAAATATTGAACGTCACGATACCATCGGTCTTCTTGCCCTAGGTAAAGTAGGGGAAATCGCGGGTGCCTGTTCAACGAGTGGCATGGCCTTTAAAATGCATGGCCGTGTAGGTGATTCGCCAATCATCGGGGGTGCTGTTTTTTGCGACGATGAAGTGGGTGGAGCATGTGCCACTGGACTAGGGGAATTCGTAATGAAGACTTTAGGGTCCTTTTTAATTGTGGAATTCATGCGCCAAGGGATGACACCACAACAAGCATGTGAGGCGGCTATCTTACGGATTGTCAAACGTTATAAATACCAAGAATTCCAAGTGGGGTATTTGGCTATCAACAAGCGAGGGGATGTGGGCGCTTATTCGATTCAAAAAGGTTTTAGTTATACGATTACCAAAAACGGCAAGACTCAAGTCATTGAGAGTGCCTCATACATGTAGCTTATGGAGAAGAAAGTAGCCGAAAAGAAGAAATTTTTAGTGGAAGTTGCCTGGGAAACCTGCAACCAAGTAGGAGGCATTTATACCGTCATTCGGACCAAAGTCCCATCCATGGTGGAGAAATGGGGCGATGATTATTTGTTATTAGGCCCCTATTTTCCACAAACGGCTGCCGCTGAATTCGAGGCATTGCCCGTAACGGATGAAACGCCGGTCGGGCGCGCAATCCTAAGCATGCGAGCGATGGGTTACCAGGTTCACTATGGTAATTGGCTCATCACAGGCAAACCCAAAATTATCTTATTTGACATTGCATCTATCTACGACCAAGTCGATAGCATTAAAGGAAAAATCTGGGACAACCATAAAATCTCAACTTTAGGGGTGGAAGAGTTAGTCAATCAAACCATCGCGCTTGGTGAACTTATTCGCATCTTCTTGACGCAATTCGCTACTGAAAACAAATCAAAAAAAGACATCGTTGTTCATTTCCATGAATGGATGGCCTCGACGTGTTTACCGGATTTGAAAAAAGACAAAATCAAAGTTTCAACCGTTTTCACCACGCATGCGACCATGTTGGGCCGTTACCTCGCGGGAAACGTGCCGAATTTTTATGACGTGTTGGACTCGTTCAATTGGCATAAAGAAGCGGTACATTATGGTATCGAAGCTCAAGCATCCTTTGAACGCGCCGCAGCACAAAAAGCAGATGTATTAACCACGGTGTCCGATATCACGGCCAAAGAATGTGTTGCATTTTTAGGTCGGATACCTGAATTAATCTTACCCAATGGCTTGAATATCCAACGATTCGCCGCGATGCACGAACATCAAAATCTGCACTCGCTCTACAAAAAGCGAATTTCCGATTTTGTCATGGGGCATTTCTTTCAAAACCAGGCATTTGATTTAGACCAAACACTCTATTTATTTACCTCGGGCCGATTTGAATATTCAAACAAAGGATATGACATCACGCTCGATGCCTTGGAAATTCTGAATCGAAAAATGAAGGAGTCCGGTTCCAAGAAGACCGTGATTATGTTCTTCATTACGAAGCAACCCTATCATTCCATTGACCCAGAAGTCTTACACTCCCGTGCGGTTTTGGATGAGATTCGGGAGAACTGCCAAGCGATTCAAAAGGAAGTAGGCGATAAACTCTTCGAAGCTGCCGCTTCATCGAACGACTTGCAATTGCCCGATTTAAATCAATTTGTAGATGAATATTGGCGTTTACGATTACGCCGTACAGTACAAACTTGGAAAACAAATGCAAGACCTAAGGTGGTAACACACTTGCTAAAACAAGAGGATGACATCATTCGTAATTTGCATCGCACGCAATTGTTGAATAATGCAGATGATAAGGTGAAGGTGGTTTATCACCCCGACTTCATTGTTTCCACGAACCCATTATTTGGTTTGGATTATGGTCAATTCGTGCGTGGTTGCCACCTAGGTGTTTTTCCATCCTATTACGAACCTTGGGGATATACGCCTTTGGAATGCATGGCCCGCGGCGTACCTACGGTCACATCGGATCTTTCCGGTTTTGGGGATTACATGATGCAAATTATGCGAGACTATGAGCAATGGGGTGTTAGCGTGGTGAATCGTAAATCTCAGAATTATCAAGAATCTGCTGAGCAACTAGCGAATATGTTATTCAAATTCACCCAACAAACGCAGCGCGACCGAATCACGCAGCGTAATCGGGTAGAAAGTATAGCCGATACGTTTGATTGGTCAAATTTGCGCGGCTATTACGATACGGCGCATGAATTGGCCGTATTAAAAAAGCGGAAATAGATTATCAGTTTTAGGCCTTCGAAAAAGCTCCATTCTCCTTACCTTTGGCAATCCTCCCAGGTTTGCCAAAGGTAGTTAGGAAATGTGCTTCAAAGCCTCCCGTTTCGACAAAGGCATCAGTGAATTCTCTTCCACAAAAGCACGTACCCAATCAGCATCCGTCCGCGCATATTGACGCAAAGACCAGCCAATCGCTTTCTGAATAAAAAACTCTTTGGATGTATTCAAGGCCAGAATAACCTGACTTAAAAGCACTAAATCCGTTTTGGCCTTATAATTCAATTGAAATAAAATGCAGAGGCGCTGATGCCAGAATAGGGAAGATTTCATCCACCGAGCTACCCACTTATCGCGTTGCTCAGGAAACAGCATAAAATATTCACTCAACACTTTGGGGCCAAGCACATCGACAACATCCCACCACGTTTTGGCATCCACCCAGCGGTCAATGAGTTCCGGGATTCGTGAATCCCAGGATTTCTTGGCCTTTAACATATATTCCATGGCGACATATTGAAACTCGCGCTCCGGCAGGGCAAACAATTCCGAGCAGACCTCAAACCAATCTTCCCCACGGCCATGTTCTTTATAAATTGCTTTAAATACAAGGGCGCGCTCAGGCTTTTTGATTCCAATAAATGGGTATTGCTCACGCATATACCAGCGCATCCAATACGCATTTTCCGGATTGTCTAAGGCATAAAATGCCTCCTTGATGGCGAAAACAAAATTCATCGATTACTGAAATATAATTCCCCCGAAATTCCACTTGGCGTTACAGCCCATGTAGATGCGTCGAAAGGTTTGTATTGAATGTTCACAAAATTTATCTCATAAAAGTTCTTCCAATTGAATTTCGCACGATCCATTTGGCGAATTCGATTAGCCGATACATTCATGACTTCTAGTTCGATGTGATTTTTCTCCTGCAACACCCCTGAAGGAATTGTCATTTGGTAAGGCAATGACCAAATAAGTCCTAAATCTTTCCCATTAATTTTCACACGAACCCAATCGCGAATTTGATCCAGATGTAATATCTTGGCATGCGAAATCTGTTCAGGCAATAGTTCAAAATCAAAGGCATATGTTCCTTTTCCCCAATAGTCATGGGTCGTTGAATCCGCTGTCCAAAACTGCATGGATTCCATGTTTTGTGCAGGCAATAGATTTTGCGGGAAGCTCAAATGAATTGGGGTACTCGGGACTAAAGGCGTAAATACCTTCGACGGAATTTCCGCGGGAATCCCTTTTTTCAACACAGGATTCGAACGAACAAGTAAACTTTGCCCAGGGGCTAATTGCAAATAGAATTGCTTATCCTTGCGCAAAATGGGCTTCCGAATTTCGCCCGTCAGCGGATCTTCCAACTCAACACCTGCATTGATTTTTGCTAAGCGTACGAAACCATCCGAAAATCGATTCGAAAGATTCGCGATAAAATACTGTGCGCCGGTTGAAGACTTCTTTCGAATAAACGAAATGCCAAGATCCGCAATACTTTCTCGGGTGACACGGTAGCGCTCCAAGATATTGATTGGATCGGAAACCCAATGCATCAATAAAGCCTCTTTGGCTAAAGCCCATCGATTCTTCTCTTCATTTGTCAAACCAAACGAATTAACCTGCAAAGGTAGATGTTCGAGAAAATAGACAGGCAGGCCTTGCTTCACCCATTTAGCCCATAATTCCATCGTTGCCAACGAAACATAATGCGCTGCTGGGATTAATAAAACTTTATATTCAGCACCCGATTTGGTTTTCCACGTTCGATTGGACGTAGGCTGCAAGTCAGCCATCAGTTGATCGGATAGATAATCAACTTGGTAGCCCTTGTCTTGCATGTGCTCCGACCAATGTCCGAAAGATGTATTCTTCATCCAATCACGGCTATTGGCATGTAAATCCAGTGGATGCGTTTTCCCCATGCCATTTCGATCATGCCAAATATCGTCCATAGGAAAATACATCAGTACATCCGCATCCGTCCGGTTCGCCTGCAACATTTTTTGACAGACATCTATGTACTGATTCAAGGATGGTAATGCCTCCCAAAAATGACTTTGGGGATTAAAGTTTGTACTCGCATAAAATAGCCAACCTGGCCAAGCGACCTCAGGAGGTGAATAAGTTGCGCCATGAAAAAATAAATGATTTACCCCACCGATAAATACTTGGTCGACCACCGGCTTTACTTGGGCCAGTGAGACTTTAAAATGATCCCCTAGCCAAGTCGTTGTTTCTGAAGAAACCAATTTCTTTCCCGTTAAATTAGCTGCCGATGAGGCTAATTTCAAATTACGTACATCGGGAATACCAAAGCGAATACTATCATAATCTGGATCCATTGGATAGCCCGGAATATCAAAGGGTTTGCTGCCAAAAAACTCCGTTTCAGGGATGTCTACAGCCGCATATAAATCCAATAAATTTCCGGGTGATCCATGCGCTTGGCTCCGACTTGCAAATCCCATTTGCTTTATCCAAGCGGCAAAGGGCTGTGTAAATTCGGTCATCAATAAAGACGATAAAGTCCGATGATAATCCGCCCAAATAGCATTTTCATCTTCGGTTTCAGCTTTCGATTTTGCAAGGACATCGAGATGTTTGCGTAAATCATAGTGATTTAGTTGCTCAAATGTCTCCAGTAATTTAGGTGTGTAGTTAGCGCCATACACCTCATAAGAATCATTATACAAAGCCCGCAAAGGCGCATGAGCTTGTTTAAGTAAGGGCACAAATTCGGCCCGATAATGTTCAAATGCTGTTTTGGAAAAATGATCTATAACTAAACCTTCACCACCAGGAGCCGCTCGCTTCACTTGTTGGCCCGTCCCTTGTTGCGTGAGCACGTAAACGGTGGCACCCTTGTCGCTAGCAGTAAACGAATTAAGATGCTCAGAGATTAATTCTTTTTCAAATTGCCCGCCGACAAATACGGATACAGCCTGCACATCGCCAGATGGAATTTGAAAAGATTGATTAGGAGATATCGTTCGGGATTCAAGTAGATAGCGTTTCGCTGCATCGGATGTATTTACATGGGCACCCCCCAGAGGCCAACCCGTCCCTAATGTCATATCAATCCCAAGGTGCAAACGTCTGGCTTCTTTAAGAACAAAAGCAAACTTTTGCTTCCATTCCGGACCTAGATAAGTTAAAAAGCCAGATTCGTAACCTTTGGCACCATAAATGGGAATAATGTGTAAGCCACCAAAACCTGCCTGAGCAAAAGCCTCCAAATTATGCGTAATTCCTTTTTCCGTCACAGCACTACCGGGCCACCACCAGTAGGCCCATGGCTTAGAAGTAGAAAAAGCAGCAGGAGTCTGAGCTCCAGCTGCTTTTCCGATAAAAAAGAAAATAATAAACAGGTATGCGAAACGTCTCATAACCCGAATGTCGTTTTTTTAGACAAAACGACCTAACAAATTCTCCAAATATTCTTGCTTTCCTGAGATCATTGCAGGCTCGCCAATCTCAACGGCAATTTGGTATAAATCTTCTAATTTAAGCTTCCCAGCTTCAAAATCAGCACCTTTACCCGCGTTAAAACTTGCATAACGTGCAGCTTTCAGACGATCCATTTCTCCATGATTCGCTAATTTGTCAGCAATAATCAGTGAACGAGCAATTGTGTCCATACCCCCAATGTGAGCGTAGAATAAATCTGCGGCATCTGTTGAGTTACGGCGACGTTTCGCATCGAAATTGATACCACCGCCAGCTAAACCACCTTGCTTCAAGATGATTGACATCGCTTCCGCCCATTCGTAAATATCTGTTGGGAACTGATCCGTATCCCATCCATTTTGATAGTCACCTTTATTCGCATCGATGGAAGCCAACATACCCGCATCCGACGCCACTTGGCATTCATGTGCAAATGTGTGACCCGCCAAAGTCGCGTGGTTTACTTCTAGGTTTAATCCAAATTCAGATAACAAATCAAATTCACGTAAGAAACCGATAACCGTTGCAGCATCATAATCATATTGGTGCTTCGTAGGCTCACAAGGCTTCGGTTCAATAAAGAACTTTCCTTTGAAACCATTGCGACGTGCATATTCAACACAGGTATGCAACATACGTGCAAAATGCTCACGCTCACGCTTCATGTCCGTATTTAACAAGGTCATATAACCTTCACGACCTCCCCAAAACACATAACCATCTCCGCCTAACTTGATCGTTGCATCAATAGCACCTTTCAATTGAGCACCTGCATGCGCCACAACCTCGAAATTCGGATTTGTGGATGCCCCATTCATATAACGCTCATTGGAGAACAAATTAGCCGTTCCCCACAATAATTTCACACCACTTTCCGCTTGTTTTTTCTCGAAGATATCCGAGATAAATTTCACGCGATCCGTAAATTCTTTGGGATCATTATGCCCTTCAATCGCATCCACATCATGGAAACAATAAAAAGGTGCACCGATTTTCGTAATAAACTCAAATGCTGCGTCGGCCTTATCAGCGGCACGTTGGCGCGCATCCGAAGCAACATCCCAAGGATAATGATGCGTACCTGGACCAAAAGGATCTGCGCCATCGCCGCAGAAAGAATGCCAATAGGCAATCGCAAAACGCAAATGTTCCTTCATCGATTTCCCGGCAATGATACGGTTCTCGTCGTAATAGCGAAATGCTAAGGGGTTATCTGATTCTGGTCCTTCAAATTTGATTTGACCAATCCCTTTGAAATATTCTTTTTGTCCAATTAATACACTCATGTGATTCGAAAATTAGTATTATTTTTTTGCTTGATAAGGTCCAAAACTACAAATTCTCCTTATGAATCCAAACGCTTTTGCATTTTTTTTAGCATAGTATAGCACAGTGTGGTATATATATATGGTATGATTCTAAATTGTTTTTTCTATTTTTGGTAAAATACTACTTCATTATGCATAGACTAATTAAACTAAGTTTGTTGATAATCATTGCGTTACCAACATTTGCACAAACTGCATTTAATGCAAACGGACGATTTGAACAATTAGAATCAACTCTACCAACTCCTAATTCATACCGCACGGCGAGTGGATCCCCAGGGAAAGATTACTGGCAACAACGCGCCGATTACGACATCAAAGTTGAGCTGGATGATATCAAACGTAAAATCACAGGAACGGAAACGATTACCTATTTCAATAATTCACCGGATGAACTTCCTTATTTATGGATTCAGCTAGATCAAAATGTTTTCGAAAAAAATGCTGCCAGTAAAACGGGCGATACCGGTGAGATAAAAACAGGCATAAGTTCGAGAACGTTTAACGACCTAACAGATACACGTGATTATGGTTATAAAATCACCGCGGTGAAAGACGTTAAAGGAAATCCAATACGCCATACCATCAATCAAACAATGATGCGTATCGATTTACCTACCCCGGTAAAATCAGGCGGTTCTGTAAGTTTTAACATCGAATGGAATTACCTAATTACTGAATATTTGAGTCGCTCAGGTTACGAGTTTTTTGCCAAAGATGGCAATGCCAATTATTTTATTGCACATTGGTTCCCTCGCATGGCCGTATACAACGATGTTTATGGCTGGCAGCACAAACAATTCTTAGGGCAAGGTGAATTCACATTGAACTTTGGAAATTATAAAGTTGCGATCACGGCTCCAAACGACATGGTTGTGGGAGCTGGTGGCGAATTGCTCAACCCGAATCAAGTGATGTCTTCAACGCAATTAAAGCGTTGGGAAAAGGCTAAAACAGCAACGCGTCCGGTGGAAATTGTTACGCAAGCAGAAGCGGAAGCGGCTGAAAAAGGAAAGCCAACAGGCAAAAAGACATGGATTTATAAGGCCGACAATGTGCGCGATTTTGCATTCACGGCTTCACGTAAATTTATTTGGGATGCCTTACAAGTTGATGTAGAAGGGAAGAAAGTATGGGCGATGTCATACTACTCAAAAGAGGGTAACCCACTTTGGGGAAAATATTCTACGATGGTCGTTGCACATACGCTACGCTCTTATTCGAAAAGAACAGTTGCTTATCCATATCCCGTGGCGATATCATGTCATGCAACCTTAGGTGGAGGTATGGAATATCCCATGATTTCCTTTAATGGCGGTCGGCCGGAAACAGATGGCACCTATACGGAGAATGTCAAAAACGGGATGATTGGTGTGATTATTCACGAAGTGGGACACAACTTCTTCCCGATGATTGTCAACTCAGATGAGCGTCAATGGTCGTGGATGGATGAAGGACTAAATACATTCTGTCAATTTATAGCCGAACAAGAATGGGATCGTAATTTCCCTGCGCGGCGCGGAGATCCACAAAATATCGTACCCTACATGCGCTTAGATTCGAAGAATCAAGTACCTATCATGGCGAATTCAGAGAACATTATGGATTTTGGAAATAATGCGTATGCCAAACCAGCAACGGCATTAAATATCTTACGTGAAACGGTGATGGGTCGCGAATTATTTGATTATGCATTTAAAGAATATGCACGTCGTTGGGCATTCAAGCAACCCTATCCAGCTGATTTCTTCCGTACCTTGGAAGATGCATCAGGCGTAGATTTAGATTGGTTTTGGCGCGGATGGTTCTATGGAACTGAGCCGGTGAACCAAGCAATCGAAACCGTGGAATGGTTTGGACTAGATAATATGGATCCAGTTGCCAAAAAGGAAACAGAAAAAGCGAAAGCAGTTGCAAAACAACAAACCATCACGAACATCCGTAATAAAACAGAAATCACTTCGACTTTTGTGGAAGAAAATCCTGATTTAACTGATTTCTACAATACATATGATCGCTTTGCGACAACGGAAACGGAAAAGAAAAAGTATCAAGATTACTTAAGCGGTTTGTCAGCAGACGAGCGTAAGTCCATTACGGAAGGCAAAAATCTATATGTGGTCAATTTCAAAAACAAAGGCGGATTGCCTATGCCGGTGATTGTTAAGTTAAATTACGAAGATGGTACGGAAGAGGTTTTGCGTTTTCCGGCTGAAATTTGGCGATTAAACGATGTGCAAGCCAAGAAAATTATTCCTACAACCAAGAAAGTTGTCAAGTGGACTTTAGATCCCTATTTTGAGATTGCTGATATTGATACGGAAGATAACGCATATCCACGCGAACCAGCTCAACCGACACGCGTTCAGTTATTCAAAGCGCAGCCACGCAGCTACAGTGGGGGTCAAAATCCAATGCAGGAGGCTCAGAACGCGAAAAAAGCGGGAGCTGTAACCGGTTCAAAAAACTAGCAAGTGGGGTAAACGCTGACGGGGTTAGAAACCCCGTCAGCGTTAGCAAAAATCAGTTTTATGATGCAAAACACCAAGTAAAAAACTGATTATTCCGATCAGGAAACTGTTAAAAATCGAATAGCCATCTATTCGATTTTTTTATTCTTGATCAATGAGGTTCAATTTAGCTAAATCCAAATCTGTGCGCTTGGATTTACTGAAATACATCGGCAAGAATTTAAATCCAAACTTAAAATCTTGAATGGCATAGGAAATGCGTGCAACCACCATGGATGAATATACTTCATCAAACCCTGTTAAATAAGCTGAAATTTCTGGCTGAAGGTTGACTATTTCCTTTTGGGACAAACCATTAAATGGGCTGTCCTCGTCAATCGGGTGAACAACAGTCCAATTCAAGACCAAACTATCCACGCGGCTTCGCTCCAATTTCAAATTGTAAAACCGGTAGGAATTATCCTCCATAACGATGCGCACATTAACTTTGATTTCAGCATTCGTCAAAAGATGGTCATCCTTGTAGCAGACTAAGCGAAACATAAGCGCTTTCCCTCCCTTATACTGGCTGTAAACAATTAAATCTGAAAATCGAATAAACGCCCGAGGACGCGAAAATCGCCCGTATAATAAACCCGTCGCAATGGCTAAAGATAAAAAGCCGATCAGCGATTCAATCGCCGCAATCCAATTAGCAGTCTCACTGACGGGATTGATGCGCCCGTAACCTACCGTGGTCAAGGTCTGTGTTGAGAAAAAAAATACTTCTTTTAATTGGCCCCAATCGTCTTTTTGATGGTGTATCCCTTGCAAACCTGCGGTGCCCGAGTACCAATACAATGCGGTAAAAAAACAATTAATTAGCAAATAGACGAAAAAGATAACGAGTAAAAATTGCCATCGAGGCATCGTTAGCATATTTTGATAATTGCTAACCCGATGATGTACACGAATGCCAATCCGACGGATATTGAAGGTACCGTCTTTATTGACCATGCGCCCACCCATATCGGTGCTACGTTCACCAAAACCTGTATTTTGATTGATACTTTCGTCCATAACTGAATTAAACAAACCACAATTTAACGGAAGCAATCACAAGCACCAAAGCTAATATCCATTTTACTTTGGTATTGGAAGCAATTCCAGCCCCCCATCGCGCACCTAAAAAACCACCGATCAGTGATGCGATCAACCAATAGACAAGCGAAGACTGATCGAGCGGAATCCAGGTCTTTAATCCGGCCAAGCCCGAAATCGAATTAACA
Organism: Bacteroidota bacterium; assembly: GCA_039805345.1. GTDB lineage: Bacteria > Bacteroidota > Bacteroidia > Cytophagales > Spirosomataceae > Aquirufa. The sequence continues at coordinate 29,169 of JBDLUL010000099.1, forward strand.
AATATAAATAGCGCCGAAACCGCCGCCGCCTCTTTCAAACTTGCCCAGCGAAAGAGCAATAAGATTGGACTTAGCATAATTCCACCACCAATTCCAATCATGCCAGAAAGCAAACCGATAGCTCCTCCGGCAAAAAGCCCGGCCCAAAGCGGTAAAGGATTAGATGCTGTTTCTCGCAAAATAGAAATCATTCGAAGAACTGCAATGAAAAGACAAAAGCCTAAAATTTGCTTATAAGTAGAATCACTCAAGGGTATACGTGCCCCAAAAAAAGCTGCGGGAATTGAAGCAAGGGCAAAAGGCCAAAAAAGTCGCCATCTGAAAAAACCTTGTCGGTAAAATGCGATAAACGACATGAAAGAAACACCTAAATTCAGTAGGAGTGCTGTTTGTTTCATGACGACAGGCGCCACGCTAAAAATGGCTAATACAGCTAAATAACCTGAAGCCCCGCCATGACCAACTGAGGCATATAAAAATGCCATGGTCCCTAGCAAAAAAATCAACAGCCAAAATTCCATTAGACGCGCAAATAAATCAATAGTTTTTCCCAGTCCGGCACGCGAATACGCTCTGATTTTAATCGTTCCACGGGCACTTGTTTGATTTTTTCGAACAAACGAATGTAATATTCGTAAGCAAGCATCACACCTTTTTTCGCCTTTTTCGGCAAGTTTTCGATTCCGCGCAAACCCGCATCGAAATCTAATTGAATGTCGGCTTCTATTTCCTTTTTCTGCAAATCCGTCAATTGCTCGTAATCAATCCCAGGGAAATACACACGGCCGCGGTCTTCAAAATCCGATTTGATATCCCGCAAAAAATTAATCTTTTGAAAAGCTGAACCCAAAGCACATGCATCTGGCTTAAGACGTTCATATTCAGCTAAGTCCCCCGCACAGAAAACGCGTAAACACATTAATCCGACCACTTCAGCTGAACCATAAATATATTGTTTATACAATGCCACATCGTAATCACGATCCGTCAAATCCATTTCCATGGAATACAAAAATGCGTCAATTAAATCCCGTTCCATGTGATAAGTATTCACTGCCCACTGAAACGAATGCAAAATGGGATTTAGACTGATCTTCTCTTCAATTGCCTGATAGGTGTCCTGCCGAAAACGTGCTAATAAATCGGCTTGATCTTGCTCATAAAAGGTGTCCACAATCTCATCAGCTAAGCGAACGAAGCCATAAATAGCATAAATCGCCTCATGGTATTCCTTATCTAGCGTTCGGATTCCCGAAGAAAAAGAAGTGGAATAGGCTTGCGTTAAACGCTTACTTGCATCCAGTGAAACTTGTAAATATAAATCCATGCTGCGTTTATTTCAAAAGCTTATCTACTTCTTTGGCAACAACAATTCCCGAAATCAAAGAAGGAGGAACTCCTGGCCCAGGAACAGTTAATTGGCCCGTATAAAACATATTTTTTAAATGCCGGTTTTTCAAACTCGGCTTCAATATAGCCGTTTGCATTAAAGTATTAGCAAGCCCATAGGCATTTCCTTTGAAGGCGTGGTAATCCCCGATAAAATCTTGATGGGCATAGGAACGTTTGTAAACAATCGAATCACGAATCGAGACACCACAATATTGCTCCAATCGATCCATCAACTGTTCAAAATATTGCGCACGAACGGCCTCCGTATCTTCCAAATTAGGAGCAACAGGAATCAATAAAAAGAGATTTTCGCATCCATCCGGTGCAACGGAAGAATCTGTCACAGTAGGCGCAGAAGCATAAAACAAGGGATCAGATGGCCAAGAAGGATCCGTATATATTTCATGGGAATGGACTGAAAAATCCCGATCAAAAAACAGATTATGATGCTTCAAGCGAGGCAAACGCTTGTTGATTCCTAAATAAAATAACAATGATGAAGGTGCCATGACGCGTTTATCCCAATAAGCCTCATCATAATTGCGATGGGCCTCGCCAAGCAAGGTTTCCACATGGTGGTAATCTGCACTTGCTACCACGGCATCGGCTTCAAAAACACCCTTCGATGTTTTGACACCTTTAACTATCCCTCCTTCAATCGCAAATCCGGTGACCTCAGCATGGTATTCAATTTGAACTCCTTTTGATAGGGCCAAATCCACCATTCCCTTGACAATTAAATGCATCCCACCCATCGGATACCACGTGCCTAATTTAATTTCGGCATAATTCATCAAGCTATACATCGCAGGCGTATTTTGTGAAATAGCACCCAAAAACAGAATGGGAAATTCCATTAATTTCAGCAAAGTATCCGATTTGAAAAACTTCCGCACATGGGAATAAAATGAAGAAAACACATCCATACGAAGTGCATCCACTAGAATTCGCAAGCTCAAAAACTCTGTAATTTTCACAGATGGCTTCCAAACAAATTCTTGAATACCCACTTTATACTTGTAAGCTGCCTGCGCTAAAAAACGGTCAAGTGCATTTGCCGCACCCGGCTCAATCGATTCAAAAAGCTTACGTAAAGCGTCATAATCGGCCGGCATATCCACTACTTCTGTATCTGACAAAATAACGCTGTATGACGGATCAAGACGCTTTAACGTATAATAATCGGATGTTTTTTTACCAAAACGAGCAAAATAATTATCAAAAATATCCGGCATCCAGTACCAGCTTGGCCCCATATCAAAAGTAAAACCTTGCTCCTTGAATACACGGGCACGACCTCCGGCCTGCTCATTCTTTTCAACAATCATCACATCGTATCCCTTGTCCGCTAACTCCGTAGCTGTGGACAAACCGGAGAATCCTGCTCCTATTACTATGACTTTTTTCTTTTTCATGCTAAACAAATATACTAAAAACTAAGAACCTTTTAACAAAAGAAAAAGTCAGATAAAATCTGACTTTTTACTACATCTTCTGTTAACCAAAAAACTAATTATTATAATAGGATATACCTAAGCATACATACTCAGGTGACTTTTCAAGGTCTTTCTTGCAATGTGAATTCGATTCTTGACTGTACCAATCGGAAGGTCTAATTCCTCTGCAATTTCATGGTACTTAAATCCTTCAAAGTACATGAGAAAAGGAATACGGTACATTTCTTCGGTATTTCGCATAGCCAGAGAAATATCCTCATGCATAAATGAACGCTCAGCACCGTTCAATTGAATCGACTCCGAAGAATTGATGTAATGTAAATTATCTGTAGTATCAATAAACGTGTTTCGACGAACCATTCGTTGGTATTGCGTGATGAACGTATTCTTCATGATGGTGAATAACCATGCTTTCAAATTTGTACCATCCGAATATTTTTCGCGATTCGTAAATGCTTTGACTAAAGTATCTTGAACTAAATCGTTGGCGTCATCCCCATCACGTGTTAGGCGCAATGCAAAGGGCTTCAAAAACTTAGAAAAAGTACCTACTTGATATGAAAACTCTAAAGCTGTCATGATATTTCCTTTTTGTGTTTAACAAATTTACCAAAAGATTAAACAAAACAAATAATTGTTTAACATTTTTCAAAATAAATTAAACAAAATTTCATCGACATGATTTGGGAGTTCGTCTTCTTTCCCGCTAGTTTAAGCCAACAGCTTATGCAAATCGCACAAATGGAGCTATATTTAACGTCGTTTAATATCCATGCGCCGGAACATATTTTTCTTTTTATTCATTTTAACAGCGAGTCTTCCTTCGTGGGCCCAAAGTTCTTGCGTCTGCACCTTAGAAGGAAATGTCACCTCAAAAGAGAATAAAGAATCAATCCCGGGGGCATATGTTTACCTAAAAGGAACGAATAAATTTGCTCAAGCCGACAGCAAAGGTCATTTTAAAATCTCCGCCTTATGCCCTGGCCATTATACGTTAATATGCCAGATGAGTAGTTTCAATGCTGTCGAAATTCCAATCGTAATCAACGATGAAGAAAACCACAAGGAGAATTTTAGCTTGGCCGACCATAACGAACATTTGCAAGAAGTGGTCGTTAGCGGAAAAAAATCCGAAACGAGTGCCCAGTTACGAGGAAGCCTCAGCAAAGAAGAACGTGCCGAACGAGATGGACTCAGTTTAGGCGAAATGATGCACGGGATCAGTGGCGTGCAAAGTCTACAAACAGGAAGTAGCATTTCAAAACCCGTCATTCATGGCATGCATTCATCCCGAGTCATTATTTTAAATCAAGGAGTAAGACAAGAAGGCCAACAATGGGGAAGTGAACACGCTCCGGAAATTGACCCATTCATTTCTAAAAACATTCAAGTGATCAAAGGTCCAGGTGGGCTTCGCTATGGTGGCGATGCTATCGGAGGAATCATCATGATGGAACCTGACGCCTTGCCAGATACTGCCGGAATAAGTGGCGAAATCCAATCCATTTATTTTACGAATGGCCGCCAAGGCGTAATTTCCGGCGTTTTACAAGGGGGTATCAATAACAATGCCGGTTGGGGCTGGCGTATACAAGGCACCCTGAAAGATGGTGGAAATATACAAACGGCTGATTACAACCTTGCCAATACGGGCATACGGGAACAAAACTTTTCGGCCACTGTGGGCTATAGATTAAATAAGTGGTCGAGCGATGTATTTTTTAGCCACTTCCATTCGGTCATCGGAATTTACTTGGGCTCACACATCGGAAACGTTAATGACCTCGAAAATTCCATCGCGCGAAAGAGACCGTTCCCCGTATTTACCCCCTTACAATTTAGCAGGAAAATTGAACGCCCAAATCAAGATGTCACGCACAGCTTAGGAAAACTAAAGTCGCAATATCAATTATCCAATGGCCGGGCGATTCGGGCAACGCTGGCCGTCCAAAATGACGAACGACTAGAACTGGACGTACTTCGAGCTGGGAAAAACATTAACACCTTACAATTTCTGCTACGTACATTTAATGGCGAAATTCTGCTAGACGAATCAAATTCAACCCAAAAATGGAAAGGTCAATTTGGGGTAAATTTTCAACTACAAGGCAATATAACCTCAGGAAAAATTGTCACCAATCCTACCCTAACGACGAGTCTATTACCTAACTATTTCCAAAATACATTTGGCCTATTTGCCATCGAACGATTGGTCAAAGAAAAGTACGAAGTGGAAGTTGGCCTCCGCCTCGATGAAAAAACCATCGATGTTCACCGACCAAAATCCAATTACTCCAATATTATAAATCGGAAAGAAAATCGATATCTAGGTATTTCTGGAAGCGTAGGACTCAAATACCATTGGACTGACAAATTAGAAAACCACCTCATCCTTGCACGCGCATTCCGAGCACCAAGCGTGAATGAACTTTTTTCGTACGGTGTCCATCATGGAGCAGCTGCATTTGAGATTGGCGACCAGAGCCTGAAGGGTGAAACGGCTTACAACATGAGTTTAAACACAATCTATGCCCCTAAGAATCTGCAAATTGAACTCGGCCTATATTCCAATTACATTCAAAATTTCATATACCTGAGACCCATGGTTGATCAGGGCAAGGCTGTTTATTTCACGACCGTTAGAGGAGCGTTCCCAGCTTTTGCATATGAACAAATCAATGCTGTATTTCAAGGGATAGACGCACAAATCAATTACCAAATAAGCCCGAAATTTTCATTTCAGCAAAAATCGAGTATTGTCCATGCGTTCGATGCAAGTCATGATTTTCACTATCTAGTGAATATCCCAGCCAATCGCTTCGAATATACCCTCAACTATCGTTGGATGCAGGAAAAACAATATGTGAGCGTGGGTCTCGTGCAAGTGGGTGAACAAACCCGCGTCGAACCAGGTTCCGATTATTCCATACCACCCAAAGGCTATCAACTCGTTCAGGCCAATTGGGGTATTCGTTTAACGAAACTTGAGGTCGGAGTTCGAATCAGCAATGCATTCAATACAGCATACCGTGATTATCTGAACCGTTTCCGCTATTTTGCTGATGACCAAGGTCGCAATATCAGCTTACGTGTCCTATATAAAATCTAACGGCGCAACCAACTTTCCGGGTTCTGATGGACTGTATTTTTCCATACTTGAAAATTGATTTCAGACGTACCATCTTCGTCAGATGCGACAGATCCGATGCGTTGTCCTGTTTTTACTTTTTGACCCGTACTCACAGAAACATTCGCCAATTTACTGTAGACCGTAAAATACTCCCCGTGCTGTATGGCCACTACCATGTTAATACCTGGAATGTTTTGTACCGTAGCAACGACTCCATCATAAACAGTATGTACAGGTGAACCAGCAGATGTCTGAATATCTATCCCGTTATTATTCACCATAACCCCTTTCAAGACTGGGTGTTTGTGCACACCGAAATGATCTGAAATAAATCCGGAAGGTACTGGGAATGGCATCCGACCGCGTAATGCGGCAAACGAACTTGCCAATTTTGCTTCATCTGCATTCATGTAATAGGTACTCGAATTCAATGCAGGCTCCTCAACTTTGGCAACAGGGGTAGCCGCTTCTTTCTTCGGTTTTACTACTTCTTTCTTCTCTACACGGGCCTCCAATTTTGCTTCTTCTTTAGACTCAGTTCCCGTAGGTTTCTCATATTTTTTCACCAAACCCTCCTCCAACTTCGGCTTTGGTAAAGCAGGTTTATTTACCTCTAATTTACGCGCCTGTGCAGCCATCCGCAATTTACGCTCACGCTCCATCGACTTTTGAATTTCTCGCTGAACGATTCCTGCGATCAAATTATCCAATTTCCGAATGGCCAATTTCTTACGCTCCAACTCCGTACGTAATTTCTTTTCTTGTTGGGTCAACACCGTCACCACCTTCGTTTCCTTTGTCTTTAACACCTCCAAGGTTTCCTTTTCCTTTTCCTTCTCCACCAATACCTTTTTCTCCTCATTCTTTTTAAACACGACTTGCTGCTTCTTGGTCATCAAATCCTGGCGAGTTTCAAAAATTTTATGTGCTTGTTGCTTTCGATTAGAGGTAAAGTGACGGAGGTAATCAAAGCGACGCGTAAACTCCCCTAAATCCTGCGATAATAATAAAAAACTGATTTTATTAGACACCGTTGAAACCTTGTGTGCCTCATACAACATCAAGGCATAGTTTTTCTTCAAGCGCTCTAATTTCGCAGCCAACACATCACTCTCCCGCGTTAATTTTGTCGCCTCCGCAGCAAGCATGGCCTGGCTTTCATTCAACACATTGATCTGTTTTTTCTGCACAACAATCTGCTCCTTCAAGACATTCAACTTCCCGATCGAAACATTCTTCTTCTTGGATGTACGGGAAATAATCGAATTCAATTCCTTGATCTTCGCTAAATTATCCTTCTTTTGCTGCTCTAATTGCGCTTTTTTATCCACTTGACCCCAAGCAGAAAACACACAAAATAAACTTACGATTAAACCGATATAACGCATTACTTCTTCAAAAATTTAGCTGGAATTCGAAAGGGAAACTCCAAGGGAGTTTCTAACAATTCTACTTTCGAATATTTAATTTGAATGACCGTAGTCACTCGTTTATCTTCCTTATTTTTCACGTCCAAGGTAATCTGACTTGAAAAAGGAAATATAACCTGATTCAGATTCGTAAATTCCTCAAAATCCAAGGTCAATTTATTGCTTGATGGCTCATCACGAACCAATAATTTCTTCAATTTTCGATTCGGACCCACCATGTTATCAATCTTTATTCGACCCGAATCCTGTTTGATAATGATGTTTTCATTCTCCCGAATGACGCGTGAATTGTTCTTTTTAAAGGGCTGATTCCCAACAATCAATGATTGCAACATCCGGTAATCAATCCGAAAACCCATCATTGTGCTCAAACTATCATAAGTCAAATTATAATATTCCCCACTAATCTTTTGATAAAACTGTACCCGATCTTGACTAAACAACCCTGTTGCTCCCGTCAATCCGGATTGTGAAATATTCACCCAAATGATACTGTCTTTTTTAACGCGAATGTCCACAGAATAATTGTCTGTATTATTCCCCGACTTCCATGCTACCCTTGATTTTGCCTTCAAAAAACTAAAAACTAAATCATCTGCTTCTTCCTTGGAATCTTGCTCATTGGATACAATTGGTTTGGGCTCCTCCTTTTTAATCGTATCACTTGGTAAATCTACACGAACTGTATCTACAGGCAATTGCTGCGCAACCTGCACAACGGAACCCGTTTTACAAGCCAGCATAAGAACAAAAACCAAAAAGAGCAATAGAGACTTACCCATGTTACGATTGATATGCAAAATTATCTCAATTTTCGACAATTTGCCTCATCTTGATTTTTTTATCAAGATTTTGGTTGGCATTGGGTAAAGCCATGGCTTTCTCCCAACTGTTTACGGCTTCCTTAATTCGCCCCAACCGAAACAAAGCATCACCGTGATGCTCCCAAACCGCCGAACTTTGCGATTTCTCATCCGCAATGGCCCTATCCAAGTAACGTAAGGCCTCCGCATATTCTCCTTGCTGGTACAACACCCAGGCATAGGTATCCAAATAGGTACCTTCCTTTGGAAATTTATCTACCAACTTCTTCGACATACCCGCTGCCTTCACCAATTGCTCTTTGCGTAACGACAAATAATAACTGTAATTGTTTAACACATGTTCGTCGGCGGGATTCATTACCAATACTTTGTCAAATGCGGCATCAGAGTCTTTAGATCTACCGACGGCATGATAGACGTCGCCCAACATCGAAAATAATTGCATATTCCAATTATCCGTAGGTTTGATGATTCCTCGAGCAATTTCCAGATAGCGCAAAGCATCGGTATTATTCCCTTGCAGATACCGCGCGAAGCCCAATTGGAAATTCAAAAAACCTTGGCTTGGAAATGACTTCAATGCCTCTAATGCATGAACGGAAGCACTATCGATTGCATTTAATTCAAAGTCCAACTGTATAATTCGCGCCCAAACTTCATATTTAGGATCACCCATACGCGCCGCGCGTAAATAGAACCGTTGGCCCTCCTCCATCTTGGAAGCACTCACAAATAAATCACCTTGTATTGCCAAAAATCGAGGTTCCTCCGGGTAGATAGACAACCAATGCGCTGCCAACTGATTGGCCTGTTCCCACTTGATTGGATCATCGATCAACTCAAACACTTTCATCGTGACTTGTGCCACCATGGAAGGTAACACTTCATGATCCTCCGCAGCACGACGCAATTGTACAATGCATGAGTCAAAATTCTTCTGGTGCAGGTAGCCATTCGTCAGCAACAATGCTAATTGGCCTTGCGCAGGATATTGCACTTGCAAAGCCTTTAAATCCGCTTGGACGGAATCTTCCTGACTCAAATCCCAGGCCACATCCATTTGATCCCAGGATAAAATTTGTTTCTCATCGTCCAATTCAATCAATCGTTGGCCTGCCTTCAACGCGTTCGCCAATTGCTTTTGCTTTAATAGGATAAATTCTTTCGTACGAATAATGGAGGGATATTCTCCTACATAATGATCAGCTCGATCTAAAGCCTTTAAAGCAAGCGCGCCTTGCTCCGACCATAAATAGGCCTGAGCCAATAACAAATTAACTTCCGGATGTGACTCGTCGTATTGGCTTAATTTCGTCAAGCAGGTAATCGCCTCGGAAATTTGCTTGTCGGCTAGTAACTGCTCTGCAAAGAACAAGCCATAATCGAGTGAATAAGGGGACAATTCATGTGCTTTTCGCGCATGCACCAAAGTGCTTTTGGGGTTCTTTTCTGCCAAATAGGCCTTAGCCAGGTAAAATGATAGGGCAGGCTCATTTGAAATGACGGATGCCAAACTCTCCCAAACCAAGATTGCCTCAGCAAAATCTTCTTTGATATAATGTCGCATCCCCTCCTGAAAAAGGGCCTCCTGACCTGCTTTCGATTGGATTAATTTTTTGCCTTGCGCATTCAGAAACGTAGAAAACCCGGTGAAGAACAATAGCAGCAACCAGCGCCTACACAATCCCAAACCGATGTTTCGCTGCGTCATGATTCCTAAAGCGTTAGCAAATATTGATTCATTTGATTCAACCAAGCTTGTGCACCTCGTTGATTCCAATGCGAGTCCGATCGAAAGAAATAATGTTTACCCCCTTGGGTTAATACTTGCGTAGGATCTACCACATGCAGGCGACCTTGATTAGCAAAAACCAAGGTAGGGATCAATTGATTCGTTGGCTTAGATTCCGTTTGTGTGATGGCAACGGGATTGGGAATAAAACTAAATACCACATCATCGAAACCTTTGGCATGCGCATAAGAAGAAATACGCTCCATCTGTTCAAGCAAGGCTTGAATATCTTGAGAAGTGACGGGATAAAACGAGCTCCCACGTTGGGTTGAATCGACCGTCTCTTTCATGTAGAGAAATTGCTTATCACGCGATAAAACAACATCGGATTCAGTCCGATTAAAAAAGCTTAAATTCCCTTGCGCTTTTAGTAATTTTATAAAACTTAAGGCCTGGAAATTGAATAAGGTAAAATCAATGTTTTGCTCTAATTGCGGATCATACAACGCGTCTGCCAAACACGCATTTAGTTTCTCATCCCAAGTCAACGGCGCACGATAACCTTCCAGATGGGCCTTAACACGCATAATATCAATAACATTCCCAATATTCCGCTCGACACTCTCAATAAGCAATACCTTTTTATGACTTGATGGTTTAATGGAAATCGGTGCACCGGCCCCATCCGCCCATTTTCGGAAGTCTACTCGCTTAGCACGCACAAAATTGGAGGTATCCATCTGTATGTAACTATACAAATAACTATCACCAAGGATATATAAATCCGTATCGCGAACGCCTGCGAATGTAACTTGATTCGAAATCAAGCTTGTATCCTTTTCCATTCGAAAAGCAGGCAAATAGGCAAGGCCATATAAATCCCCGAATCGGTATTTATCGGAACCCAAATTTCCTTGTTGCTGATACCTTGCCTTGGAAATCCAACGCATCGCCTGGTCTGAACTACTGATTCCTAGAACCGCAAGCAGCACAATCAACACCAAAAAGGCCAGCACTTTTTTCATTAGAACTGAAAGTAAATAAACTGCTTTAAACTAAAAACCCCCAAGAAATAAATAGCAACAAACATCAGGGACAAAAGCCATCCACTCGGTTGAATCCTTTTCGTAGATTGAGATTGGTGATCCCATACCAATAATCCCACAATCAAGCCTATACTCAAGATGATTTCATTCACATGCATCCCCAAGGGGGCATCTACATTCCAAACCCCTAAACGTTTGGCATATACGTTTATTTCAGCGAAATGAGCCAAACGGAAGAATACCCAGGCAAAGGTCACCAATCCAAATGTCCAAAGCTGCAGGAATCGCAAATAAAAGCCTTTCGCATGCTCAGGAGACAATACGGGGAATCGCCGACTTAGCGAAATTCCGACCAATTGAAATACGCCATGCAATGCACCCCAGATTACAAAATTCCAACTCGCCCCATGCCAAAAACCTGAGATGATAAATACCACCATGATATTAAAATACCATTTGGGAACGGAAACTCGATTCCCGCCCAGTGAAAAATACACATAATCTTTAAACCAGGTAGAAAGCGAAATATGCCAGCGGCGCCAAAAATCTGGAATGGATTTCGCTAAATAAGGTGCCCGAAAATTGGTCATCAAGTCAAAGCCCATCACCTTGGCTGCGCCAATCGCCATGTCGGAGTAGCCCGAAAAATCACAATAAATTTGAAACGAATAAAAAACAGACGCCAAGATCAAATTCCCGCCGGATTGTATCGCTAAACTACCATAGACCGAATCTACCAACAACGCAAGCCGGTCGGCAATCACCACCTTCTTAAACAAACCTTGCGCCATTTGAAACAGACCCGCTGTTACACGTGCACGATCCCAGACATGTTCTTTGTAAAACTGATGAATAAGGTTTTGGGGACGTTCGATCGGGCCTGCAACCAGCTGCGGATAAAACATCACATACAAACTGTAAATCCCAAAATTACGCTCTGCCTTCTGATTCCCACGGTACACTTCAATCGTGTAACTCATGGCTTGAAAGGTATGAAAGGATAGCCCTATAGGCAGCAATATCGACAATTGAGGAATTTGGACATCATATCCAAAATAGTGGGCGGCTACCATGAAATTGCCCGTAAAGAAGGCGTAATATTTAAAGACAGCCAAGACGCCCACATTAGCCAAAAGACTTACAGCTAAAAATAGCTTCTTCGCATGGCCTTGAAAACGTTCCAAGTAAATTCCTGCATAGTAGTCCACCACGATGGTAAAGCCCAATATACCTAAGTAAATGGGCTGAAATGCCATGTAGAAGTAGCACGACGCAACCAACAAAAGCACCCAACGAAAGCGGTGGGCCAATAAAAAATAGGCGGAGGTAACAATTCCAAAGAATACCAAAAACTGCAAGGAATTGAATACCATTGTCTGCTAGTTGATTACCTGAATTTGGGCAAATAAAGTTGCGTCATCCATCACAAGTTCTGATTTCTCCCCCGTTAAGGAAGGTGAAATCGTAATGCTCAAAGCCTGAACCTCTTGCTGAATATAAGCACCAAACACGTGAATACTTTCCATCCAAGCGGCGGGTCCCTGTTCAACAACAATTGAAATTTTATCAACTACATCAAACCCGGAATCCTTTCGCAAGTTCTGAATACGGTTCACGAACTCACGTGCCATACCCTCTTGAACCAATTCAGGTGTCAAAGTATTATCTAGCGCAATGGTCAAACCGCCTTCAGAGGCAGTCAAATAGCCCGGCATATCTTCCGTAACAATTTCAATATCCGTTAAGGAAATATCAAAGCCTTGCAATTTCGCTGCACCCGCAGTTTCAATTGCTGCCAAATCTGCAGCGCTCATGCCCGTAATAACCTCGGCTACGGCTTTCATATCTTTACCGAATTTCGGACCCAAAGCCTTGAAATT
>JBDLUL010000100.1:0-11090 GCA_039805345.1 Bacteroidota bacterium
TAAATGGGATGCATTGTTACGTCGGGCGGACCAATTAGGTTGCGAATTCATTGCCACAGGGCACTACGCACAAATTCGTGAAGAAGGCGGTCGGCATGTCATTTCCAAAGGCGTAGATGCACTAAAAGACCAAAGTTATGTGCTTTGGGGCGTTTCACAATCGAGTTTAGCTCGCACTATTTTACCTTTAGGAGGCTTAACCAAAGCACGGATTCGTGAAATGGCAACGGAGCGTGGGTTTGTAGACCTTGTAAATAAATCAGAAAGCTATGAGATCTGTTTTGTTCCGGATAATGATTACCGAGGTTTCTTGAAACGTCGTTTACCGGAATTGGAGGCGGAGGTTGCTGGAGGTAACTTTGTTGATGTAGCAGGCAAAGTAATTGGGAAGCACGAGGGATATCCTTTTTATACGGTGGGCCAACGAAAAGGCTTGGGTAAAGCATTTGGCTTTCCGGCTTATGTGATTGAAATCCGCAAGGAAACGAATGAGGTGGTTATTGGTCAAATCGAAGATTTGAATCGGACAGGTATGTGGGTAGGCCAATTAAACATGCAGAAATATGCAGAGATTCCTGAAGCGGGATTGGAAACTATTACAAAGGTTCGCTATAAAGATGCCGGAACGGATGCCATCATTCATCAGTTTGCTGATAAAATCAAAGTGGATTTCCATGATGCTGTGAGTGGCATTGCGCCCGGCCAAGCGGCGGTTTTCTACGAAGGAAACGATGTTGTGGGGGGTGGATGGATTCTCAAATCGTACCAGAAGGGATCTGTGTTTGAAAATTATCAGTCTTTTGAAGTAAATAAGGTATAAATTGAAGAACGCAGCGGCGTGGAATCACGCCGCCGGGGTCATAGTAATTTTGCTTCTTCAGGCGTTAATTTCACTTTTATCCGCGGCATCTGAATCACTTCCATGTCGAATATACGTGCACCTTCAATCTTAAATCGAAGGGCCGTTTGTTCCGGATGAAAACCATGCTGACCAGCGGCACCCGGATTCAAAAACAGCATATTATTTCGCTTGGCATCACGCTTCACTTGTAAGATGTGCGAATGCCCACAAACAAAAATCATGGGCAATCCCATGGAAAAAGCCTCTAATGCATCCGGCTTATAATTCGAAGGAGCACCGGCTATATGCGTCATCGCGACGGTCACATCTTCCACCCGAAAACGCTTGATTTTCGGATACGTATTGCGAATCGTCCGATCATCGATATTTCCATAAACCCCCGCAATGGGTTTTCCATAAGCCGCGAGTTTATCTGCTAATTCAACGGATCCCCAATCACCGGCATGCCAAATTTGATCACAAGCCTGCAAATGCTCATCCAGACGTGGGTCTAAATAACTATGTGTATCCGAAAGCAACAAAACCTTAACCATTCTTATTCAGCTTGTTTTCCTTTAACTGAAATCAACTTATTCGCTGAAATCAATTCGTTCTTCTTCCAAATGACCTTTTCTTGATTCAAGGCATTTACTACTTGCGCATCTTGCTTAACCCAAGCGGGAGAACCTGCATCTTTCCATGCGGAAAACCAGAAGGAAGCTACACGAGAAGACGCCAGCAACATACGATTCGGAATAGATGCTCCCATTTTTGCTCCATAAGCTTGAATGAATGCCTTTGTATAATAGCGTTGTTTCCGACCGTATTTTTCGACCATTTCAAAAGATCCTTCCTCCCCTAACGCACTACGAACTTCTTTTTCTGCAGCAAACATCGCTGGAAGCATCGCATGTGACTCTAATAAAATTTGAAAAATGAAATCTTGAGGTTTGGCAATGTATTGAACACCTTCTACTTGATTCAAGGAATATCCTTGCAATTGAGCTTCAGGAACAAGACTTTCCCATAAAACGTGCATGCCTTTTTGGCCTGTCAACTGCCCATCATGATTACGCGTCGTATGCAAAGGTACGTGTGCATCAGCGACATAATGTCCCAAATCTGCCGCATAAAACAACACAGAATCACGCTTCTCAGCCTTAAACGACTCCACCAAACGCCCATAAACACGCGTCACTTCCCAGGGCACTAATCCTTCTTTACGCAGACTATCAAGGCCATATTTGGCCACTGCCTTGTTGAAATCATGCGGAATGGACGTTTTATAATCTGATCCAAAAATAGGCGCATCCATATCTAAATAATGCTTTGCGTCTTCCTGTTTATCATCCTTCCGACGTACATCCGGACGAATCGATTGTTGGACAATATATTCTTGATTCGCGTAAAAGAAACTTCCCAATTCATCCGGCAATTGATAGATCGAAACCTGCTGCAAGGTTTTGTGAGCAAGAAAGCCCCAAGAAGCACAAATAATCAAAACAAATACGCTAATTTTTTTCATGGTGGGTGTTGATAAAGGATTTTGGCGTTCGGCCATATTGTTTTTTAAATGCGCGGGTAAAATAAGCAGGGTCATTAAACCCAACTTGATAAGCTACTTCTGAAATATTCAATTGGGCAGATTCCAATAAAATCTTCGCCTGCTGCAATCGAATCGATCGAATAAATTCATTGCCGGCTAAGGAAGTTAAATTTTTCAATTTACGATACAATTGCATCTTACTCATATCAAGCCCCTTTTCAAGGTCCTCCACATCAAAATCAGCATCACTCAAATGATCAATTATCAGTTGGGTTGCTTTCAGTAAAAATGCGTCCTCAAAAATAGGCATTTTCCCTTCACTCAAGTCCTCTTGAATCATTTGTTTCTGCCAATTTTTGCGGAGTCGATCTTTAGCTTCCAATAAGGTATTAACCCTGATTTCGAGAATGTCGGCATTAAATGGCTTACTAACAAAGTCATCTGCTCCGGATTGCATCCCCTCAATTTGGCTTTCTTGAGAACTTTTTGATGTCAAAATTACAATGGGAATATGATTGGTTTTGGCATTCTGTCGCAAGGCTCTACATAAATTGATCCCACTCATGCCTGGCATCATCCAGTCGGTGATAACCAAATCAGGTAAATACGTATTCGCCTTTTCTAAGCCATCTTCACCCCGGTCCGCATAAATTACCTGAAACCGTGAATCAAAAATACCACCGATGAATTCCCGCATTTCGGCATGATCGTCCACGATAAGCAGAATAGGCTTTTCTTGCTGAATTGAATTTACGGCTTGCAGATCTTCAACTGGAACCTTTTGAATAACTGTAGCTTTAACCCAAGTAGGATCAAAGGCGGCCAATTCCACCGGGAAATTCAAAATAAATGCACTTCCTTCACCCAACTTACTTTTCACCTGAATATCCCCAAGATGTAACTGAATCAACTCCTTACATAATGACAGACCTACGCCAGTCCCGACCACCTGAACAGCATCTGGAATTTGGTAAAAACGATCGAACACATGCGGCAAATGAGCTTCTGAAATCCCCCTGCCCGTATCCAGCACGCGTAAAGTCACTTGACGAACATGCGATTCGGCACCCATAAAAACCTGATCCAATTCCAATTCAACGCCTATTTTACCATCCTCAGGGGTATGCTTAAAAGCATTCGACAACAGATTACTTAAACACTTTTCTAAAATATCGGAATCGTAATAAACCCAGAGTGATTCAACGGGAAACTCATATTTAAGTTTGATTTGTTTTTGGTGAGCATAGCTCTCAAAGCCTTGTAAAATATGAGCTAGCTGAGAAATCATATCATGCTTGGCGATGACGGGATGTTGCTTACCCGCTTCGATCTTAGACAAATCAAGTAATTGATTAATCAAGCGCAACAATTTCTGCGCATTTTGATGAATGGATTGCAGCCGCCCCGCTTGTTCTTTTGGAATCGTAGCATTTTTCAAGAAGTATTTCTCGATGGGGCTAATAATTAAGGTCAAAGGCGTTCGCAATTCATGGGAAATATTCGTAAAGAAAGAGGTTTTAATTTGCTCCAATTCACGAATGCGTTCTTTCTCAATTTCTTTCAATCGGATATCCGTTTTAAACGCCTCACGAATTTGAATTTCCCGCATAAACCCATAGATAATGGCACAAATGACCACCACATAAAGTAAATAAGCCCACCATGTACGATACCAAGGTGGCAAGACCTCAATGCGCAATTCTACCGGATTCTCCCCCCAAATTCCATCCGAATTAGTTGCCTTTACTTTGAACACATAGGATCCCGGACTTAAGTTGGTATACGTCGCCGTACGCTGCGCCCCCACAAAATTCCATTCCCGATCAAAGCCTTCTAAAATATAGGCATAGCGATTATTTTTTGGTCTTTGATATTCCAAGGCGACAAAATCTAGACTAAAAACGGATTGATCAGGTTGCAAAATTAGGGTTTTCAAATCAGGCAAATCAGCTGTTAAGGGTGAATTCTCTTCTCCCACTTTCACTGATTTATTGAAAATTTTCAATCCCGTGAGATAGACATTCGGAACGTCTAATCGCATGCGTAAACTATCGGATTTTAAATAATTTAAGCCATTAACACCCCCAAAAAACAACCAACCTTGCTTATTTTTAGCGTGCGCCGTGATGATAAATTCTTTTCCCTGCAGTCCATCGGCATCATCATAATTAACAAACTTCAATGAACTCGCATCCATTTTGGATATCCCTCCATTCGTGGTAAACCACAAATCCCCTTTCTTATCTTCCTCCATCCCACGCAAGGTATTGCTCCCCAATCCATCAGCTACGGTGAATACACGAAATCCCTTTCCTTCTCCTTGGTATAAATGCAATCCTCCGCCATTGGTCAACACCCAAATCCGGTGCTGGCGATCTTCCTGAATACATGTAATGTGATTATATTTAAGGCTATTGGAAGCGTTTGTTCGGACCAAATGTTGCAATTTCCGAGTAGTTGGGTCGTAGATATACACCCCGTGCATCGTTGTACCTACCCAAATTTGCCCCTGGCTACTCTTCAGGATACTGTTGATGTTTTTATTCCTTAATTCCTGAGAACTAAAATCGCCAAAAGGATTATAAAAGCTTTTCTTATTCAAGTCAAAGGCAAATAGACCTTTCGACTGAGAACCCAAAAGAAAGCGATTTTGGTCCAAAAACAGGGACGTCCACTTCATTCCAGCTTCGTCCAAGCGATACGGAAAGGACTGCAAATCATTCGGTGGACTAAAATGAAATAAGCCTTTTCCCCATGCGCAAACCCAAACGCTACCATCAGGCATCGCTTTTAACAAATTCACATCAAAGCCTGTTGTCACATTGAGTTTATTGACAACGGCTTGGTTAATCATATGATCAACCTTGCCCGTTTTATGATTAAAAAAGGATAAGCCTACGTTACTGCCTAACCATACACCCCGATCATCACCCGCGCTCAACGAAGTAACTTTATTACTCAATAAACCCTGAAATGTATTCGGTTTATAACGCAACACAGAAAAACGAGACTTTTGGAAATAGCTAATATTTAACCCTGCCTCCCAGGTACCAATCCAAGTATTTCGATTGGAATCGGTAAACATGCTCATCACCGAAAAAGAACTGATTCCAAGATCAGGATCGGGGTTGGAAGGGATATGTTTTGATTGACTAAAATTTTCACCTGTTAAAGCGTAAACACCATTATCTGTTCCAATCCACAAATTACCCTTGGCATCTCGAACCATGGAAGAAACGATATTTTGTCTACTCGTCGGGTCTTTTGCAAGGTAAAAAACACGCTGAAAATGCTGATTCTGAGGATTAAAACGAAATAAACCTTTGCCTTCGGTCCCGATTAGCATATCCCCGTTTGAGGCTTCAAACAATGAACGAACCCGGAAATTACTCGCGTTCGTTTTACCTGAAAAATCGAAAGGAATAAAACTGTGATTTCCTATATACGAAATTAATTGGCCTGTCCTTGTCCCCATCCAAATAGAACCATTGGAATGTTTGTATAATCGAACGACATCCTTCACCAGGGGATTATTAACCTCGGATTCTCCCGGTAGATAGGTATTATTTTTTGTATCAAAGACTAAAATACCTACACCAATAACGGAGGCAAATAAACGATGCTTCCCTACATTCAATAGCGAAGAAATCGTCATCGATGAAAAATCTATTCCTTTGGGACCACGCGTAAAACGCGTTATTTTCCCCGTTTTAAGATCAATTTTATTTAATCCTGAGCTACGTGCTGCCACCCATAAATTACCCTCCTGATCCTCGATAACAGTCGATATATCACTCCCACTCAACGTGTTTGCATCCCCGGGATCATGTCGATAAATAACAAAAGAATGCCCATCGTAGCGATTCAATCCATCCGCCGTGGCAAACCATAAGAATCCTCTTCGATCTTGAATGATTTTAAATATCGTACTTTGTGACAATCCTGACGCTGTACTCAAACGTTCGAAACGCTGAATTGATTGGCCCCAAGCAGGAACACCAAGACAAAGCAGTAACAAGAAACGGATAAAGCTATTTTTCATTCGGGTAGCTAAAATAGAAAAATATTAACAGAGTTCCTGCCGATTTATCCGGACTAGCTACGAATAAACAAATGTCAATGCATCACATATAATGTCTTTTGCAAGATATATCCATGTATTTGTAAGATTTGTCCCATTCCTTATTGGACATAGCAAGTAGATTTGCAATGTGCTTTGACAATCAAGGCAATCCGTGTAATTCAGGTAAACTAATGGTTAAATCATTTATTTCATTCTCAGCTAAAAACGCTGATAATAAATTGCCGAAGTACCAGCAACTCATTAATTCGTTGTTGCGCGATATTGAAATGGGGGAATTGAAACCTGGTGAGCGTTTGCCATCTATCAATGAAGCTTCGGAGGAATGCTACTTGTCGAGAGACACTGTCGAAAGAGCCTACACAGAACTACACAAAATGGGTGTAATCACATCCATCTTCCGCAAAGGATATTTCATCTCAGATTCCAAGATAAAAACTAAGACCAAAGTCTTATTTTTAGTAGGCAAAATAACCAATACCAACAAAGTTGTTTTTGATTCCTTCTGTGAGTCTTTAGGCAAAAATGTCATGGTTGATATTTATACCTATCAATACAAAACAAGTCAGTTTCAGGAGATCATGTCGCAACAATTAGGCAATTACCATTATTATGTAATTATGCCGCATTTGATTGAAGAAGAGGAAGAGAATATCAAATGTCTGAAAAAAATATCGGGTGACCGATTGATTTTATTGGACCAAAACTTTAATAGCATTTCCCATGCGCATGCCAGTATCGTGACGCAGCCGAAAGAGCAATTAATCGCTTTACTAGAAAACCAACTAAACCTGTTTAATAAGTACCATTCATTTAAATTAGTTGTCTCGGAAGAAGATTATTTCGACCCAGCATTAATCAATGGATGTAGTGAATTCTGCGAATCCCAAGGTATGGATTTTCAAGTATTAGATGGCCTCGAATCGGATGATGTATGTGAAGGTGTGATTTATTTCACGCTGGACGACCAAGATCTAGTTCGGGCCATCAAATACGCAGAATTAAATAAATTAGAAATAGGTAAACAAGTGGGATTAATCGCGTTCAACGATTCTCATTTTAAAGAAATATTGGTGGGGGGCATTTCTGTACTATCGAATCAACCGATTCGGATGGGCGAAATGGCCGCACAACTCATCAACTCAACCGATAAGAGTAGCCATGAACTTGAGCTACTTTTCATCCCAAGAAAATCACTTTAGGGTTTAATTTGCAAAAAGGGGTCATGATATTCATGGCCTCATTTTTTTTGCATGGGCAATGTTTCTGCGGATTCCTCCTAGTTTCGTCCGACTAATCGCTGAATAACGAAACAGGTTTTTAAAAAGTTCTTCCGACATATCTTCCCAGTCGGCCTGCGTCAATCCCATCAACTCCCCTTTCGGCTCAAACCGCGCCTCCGTGTGTGCCTTCGCATGCCGGTTCCAGGGGCAAACATCTTGGCATATATCACAGCCAAAAATCCAATCTTCGAAACCCTGGTTTAATTGGATAGGTAAATTCTCTTTTAACTCAATCGTAAAATAGGATATGCATTTTGACCCATCAACCACATAAGGCGTAATGGCGTCTGTCGGACAAGCATCAATGCATTTTGTACAAGTACCGCAGAAATCACGAATCGGACCATCTGGCGATGCGGGCAAGTCAATAATTAATTCAGCGATGAAATAGAAACTCCCCTGTTTGGGAATAATCAGGTTGGCATTTTTTCCTACCCAACCAATGCCTGACATTTTTGCCCACGCTTTTTCCAGCACGGGAGCAGAATCAACAAACATGCGCCCTTGAATTTCGCCAAGTTCATTTTGCAAATCATCCCAAAGCACTTGCATTTTATCCTTGATAACGCGATGATAATCTTCACCAAAAGCGTATTTGGAAACCTTAAAAGAATCCGACAAAGGTTGAAATTGAGCTGGGGGGAAATAATTATAAACCAGCGAAACGACGGTTTGGGCGCCATCAACCAACAATCGAGGATCTAAACGTTTGTCAAAATGATTGGCCATATAGCCCATATCCCCATGCATCTGTTGGTTCAACCATTTCTCCAAATGCGGTGCTTCTGCTTCCAAAAAATCCGCCTTGGATATGCCACAAAAAGCAAAGCCGTGTTGCTGCGCTAATCGTTTAATGGCATGTGCATTGGAGGAAGCTGTGTGATTCATGTGCCATAAAATTACGAAGCTGAATGAATTTATGCCAAACTGTCAGAAAATAGTTTTTGGTCTATGATTTGCTTCACCAAAAAGCGTATTAATTTTGCCATATGAAAAAGAAAGAGAACGAACAGCCGTTGGAAGACGAAAACAAGCACGATGTAGCTGCTGAAACGCAGCCTGAGGAATCAAATACAGAAGAGCAAACGGCGCCGGATGAGTTGGAAGAAATGAAAAAGAAATACCTGCTTCTATACGCGGATTTCGAGAATTTCAGAAAAAATAAAGCCAAAGAGCGTATTGAATTATTGCAATCGGCTGCCTCAGGATTAATCACCGAATTATTGCCGAGTATTGATAATTACGAGCGTGCGTTAGCCAATGCACCTGAGGGAGAAATTTCGGAGGGAATTCAATTAATTTTTAAGGGAATTATCAACACACTTCAAAGCAAGGGTTTGAAGGAACTACCGGCTAAAGGTGAGGTATTCAATGCTGATTTTCACGATTGCATTACGCAATACCCAGCTCCTAACGAAGAAGACAAAGGCAAGGTGCTGGATGTACTTGAAAAAGGATATACATTAAACGAAAAAGTCATTCGCTTTGCAAAAGTGGTGGTAGGAAATTAATCAAACAATGGCTCAAAAAAGAGATTATTACGAGGTTTTAGGCGTAGCTAAGTCGGCAAGCGAAGAGGAAATCAAAAAGGCTTACCGAAAGTTAGCGGTTAAATACCATCCCGATAAAAACCCGGATGACAAAGAATCCGAAGAGAAGTTCAAAGAAGCTGCTGAAGCCTACGAAGTATTAAGTAATAGCCAGAAGAAGGCCCAATATGACCGTTTTGGTCATGCAGGTATGGGCGGTGCAGCTGGTGGCGGTTATGGTGGCCAAGGAATGAACATGGATGACATCTTCTCTCAGTTCGGCGATATTTTCGGCGGTGGAGATGATAGCCCCTTTGGTAATTTCTTCGGTGGTGGAGGGCGAGGTGGACGTCGTCAACGGAAAGGAACTGATTTGCGCATCAAGTTGAAGTTAAACTTGGAAGAAATCGCAAACGGGGTAGAAAAGAAAATCAAAGTAAAACGCCACGTGGCGTGTAAAGTTTGCTCGGGCAATGGCTCTAAGAATGGAACCGATTTAAAGACCTGTGGAACCTGTCAAGGATCGGGTCAAGTAAAACGCGTTCAGCAAACGATGTTGGGCCAAATGGTTACTTCATCCACCTGCCCTACTTGTTCAGGCGAAGGAAAAAGTGTAGGAGCTAAATGCGACGCCTGTTTCGGCGAGGGTCGTGTCTTGGAAGAGGAAATCATCCCAATCAAAATTCCAGCTGGTGTTTCGAACGATATGCAATTATCGATGTCGGGAAAAGGAAACGTTCCTCCACGTGGTGGCGTAGCGGGCGACTTACTAATCGTCATTGAAGAAGAAGCACACGAAGTGTTGCATCGGGATGGAAACAATGTTATCTATGATTTATACGTAAGTTTTGTGGATGCAGCTTTAGGAACAGCCGTTGAAGTTCCTACCATCGGCGGTAAAGCGAAAATCACACTGGAAGCAGGAACACAGGGTGGCAAAATCTTACGCTTAAAAGGTAAGGGAATCAAAGAATTGAACGGCTATTCGGTTGGTGACCAATTGGTACACATCAACATCTGGACACCTAAGCAAGTAAACAAAGAAGAGCGTGAGTTGCTAGAGAAACTACGTGATTCTGAAAACTTTGCACCACAGCCTGGGAAGTCGGAGAAAGGATTCTTTCACAAGGTGAGGGATATGTTTTCTTAGAAGAGTTAAGAGTGAAGAGTTAAGAGTGAAGAATGAAGATATAACAGATTGGGGTTCAGAATTTCTGAGCCCCTTTTTTATTCCACAAATTAGCACTTCATGTTATCTACTTTTTAAAGTCTAAGATCAAGAATACAATACCTAGTATAGGCATAAAGAATCCTCAAATATATTCGGGCCAATAATTTAAATAAACAAGAATTTCTCTTTGACGATATAACAACACTTCTTACCTCTTCACTCTTAATTCAAATCAATAAAAAAAGCCCCAGGATTTCTCCCAGGGCTTCTCAAATCTATCTAATTACTATTTTTCCGGATCAAATCTACTTTGCCATTTCACAAACGTAGAAATAAGCTCTTGATACTGATTTACAGGTATCTTCGATTGTGATAACGTAGAGGCAATGATTGTCATCTCATAATAGGCAATTTGAATATCGCGATCATGTGAACGAATGCCGCCCGACAAATAATAATCCAATGCCTTATCGTTGCGATCCATCATCGTTTTGGCAATTTTCAATGCTTTCGACGTCTCACCTACCTCGATGAATAAACTTACCATACTCGCCGTAAATTGATCATAAGGAATCACTTTATCTGGCATGACGTTTTCCACTTGATATAAGACCTTCTTCGCCAAAGGAATATTTCCCT
>JBDLUL010000101.1:0-4258 GCA_039805345.1 Bacteroidota bacterium
CCCAAGAAAATATAACGCGATGGCGCTGTTTTTGACACAAATTCCTCCAAGGAAACCTGAATTTGATCGGTAGCTAAAATCGACCAATCTCCCTGTGGCAAGGTCAATGGCGGCGCTGAAAAGATCAATTGTAAACGGGATTTCTCTGCCTCAGTGATAGAGCCTATGACTAACCAAGGTGTCGCAATGGAAGGAACGCCTACCTCAACAACCTCCTCTTCAGGAATAACAGGTGCTTGATCTAGCTGCTCCAATGGACGTTCTGACGTAACCCAATAGATTACCTCATTCTCATACAAAGCAGCTAAATCAATACCTTCTGTCATCTTATGCTAACGAACCGCGCAACACACAAGCCTCACGATCCGGACCTGTTGAAATAAAGTTGATCGGTAAATCTAAATGAGTTTCTAAAAATTTAATATATGCCGAAAGCTCTGCTGGCAATTCCTCAAAACGACGCATACCCTCCAACGAGCAATTCCATCCTTTCAAAGTTTCATAAACGGGCTTCACTTTGATATCTGTGATCTCAAATGGAATTTGATCCGTCACCGTACCATCCGGCATTTCATACCCTGTACAAACTTGAATTTCTTCAAAAATATTCAAAACATCGGCCTTCATCATAATCAACTGAGTCACCCCATTGATCATCATCGCATATTTCAAGGCTGGTAAATCAATCCATCCACAACGACGTGGACGACCCGTCGTCGAACCAAACTCACGTCCTTCTTGGCGCATACGCTCTCCTACTTCATCCTCTAATTCTGTAGGGAATGGTCCTGAACCCACACGCGTTGCATATGCTTTGAAAATACCAAATACTTCTCCAATGTTCTTTGGCGCTACTCCTAAACCTGTACAAGCTCCTGCTGTAATGGTATTTGATGAAGTTACGAATGGATAAGAACCAAAATCAACGTCCAATAAGGAACCTTGCGCACCTTCAGCTAAAATCGTTTTACCCGCTTGAATCGCGTGATTCACCGAATACTCCGAATCCACCAAGTGGAATTCCTTCATGAAGGCAACCGCCTCAAAGAACTCTTTCTCAGCCGCCGCTAAATCATATTCAAATTTATAGACATCCAAAATCGCTTTGTGACGATCAACTAATGCATTGTATTTTGCTGAAAAATCAGGAGCAATCATATCGCCCACACGCAATCCTTGACGGGAAATTTTATCCGTATAAGTTGGCCCAATACCCTTCAAGGTCGAACCAATCTTCGCATCGCCTTTGGCTTTCTCATATGCCGCATCCAACAAACGGTGGGTAGGCAAAATGATTGATGCTTTCTTTGAGATTTCTAAATTCTTACGTAAGTCTAAATTGAAATGTGCCAATCCATCAATCTCCTTTTTGAAGATAATCGGATCTAACACCACGCCATTCCCAATAATATTCTGAACTTCTTGACGAAAAATTCCCGATGGGATTTGATGCAAAACGTGCTTAAAACCATCAAATTCAAGTGTATGACCTGCATTAGGTCCACCTTGAAAACGCGCAACTACCTGGTAACGAGGTGCCAAAACATCCACGATCTTTCCTTTTCCCTCATCGCCCCATTGTAAGCCTAATAATACATCAACTGCCATAATATGAATATAAATGATAAATAATTACTCGTGTGATTGAGCCTGGTATTGATCCCGGGACTCACAATTTTTCTTTGTACATGACCCATAAAAAATCAAGGAATGGTGCATGACATTGAACTCCAACATCTCACCAACCAAACTTTGAATTGTCTGCACGCGCGGATCACAAAACTCGGTCACCTTGTGACAATCCGTACAGATTAAATGGTCATGCTGCCGGCGGCCATAGGACTTTTCAAACTGCGCCTGATTACGTCCAAATTGATGTTTAACCACCAAGTCGCACTCCACCAACACATCTAAGGTATTGTAAACCGTTGCGCGCGAAACTTGATATTTCTTATTTTTCATGGAGATATACAACTCCTCCACATCAAAATGATCATCGCGCAAATAAATCTCCTCTAAAATAGCAAAACGCTCCGGCGTCTTCCGCAGACCCTTATTTTCTAAATAAGCTGTGAAAATCTTTTTAACCGAATCGAACTTCTCTATTGCTGCAGACATTATTGAAAAAAAACAACGTAAAATAAGCAAAAAAAACGGAAATATGCTACTTAATCTTCCCGCGCAACCTCAATAACTCCCGCGACCATTTCCAATTCGGATACCAAGTTTTCCAAATGCGATGTATCCTGAATCATCAAGGAAATCTTGCCCTCAAACAAGCCATCTTTCACTCCGATCGATAAGGCCGTAATGTTCACCTTTAACTCATCCGAAATCACGCGTGTTACATCATTCACCAAACCAACGCGATCAATTCCTCGAATCGTCAAATCCACCACAAAGGACATTTGAATCTGACTCGTCCATTGCGCCTTGATCACGCGGTCACCATGCCGCGATAACAATTCCGGCGAATTGGGACAGGTCGTCCGATGAATCTTAATCCCCTCATTAATCGTCACAAAACCAAAGACCTCATCCCCAGAAATCGGGTTACAACACTTCGCCAAGGTGTAATCCACCTTGTCCATATCTTCACCAATCAACAAGATATCCGACTCCTTGCGCCCTTGCTCAACCTGCTGCATGCCCTTTTTAAAGGACTTGCTATCCACAATCGGCGCCTTAATGGCCTTCTCCGCCTGCTTCCGCTCATGCATTTCCTTGTCGGACTTCCAGTGCTTCAATTGGTCTACAGAAATATAGGCCTTACCAAATCGATAAAACAAATCGTTCGCATCCTTCGCATTGAAATAAGCCCGCAATTGATTCGTCAATTCTAAGGTCAAATTCGGATAGCCCAAATGCTTTAAGCGCGCCTCCACAACATCACGTCCTTGAATCAAATAACCTTTATTATCTTCTTTGATGCAATCTTTGATACGCGCTTTAGCCTTTGTCGTAGTCACAATGCGCAACCAATCTTCCGATGGCTTTTGCTTGGAAGATGTTAGGATCTCCAACTGATCTCCATTGCTTAATTTGTGTGAAAGTGGCACTAATTTGCCACCCACTTTGGCTCCGATGCAATGCGAACCCACCTCCGAGTGAATCTCAAAGGCAAAATCCAAGGCCGTTGCACCCGCCTGCAATACAACTAATTTTCCCTTCGGCGTGAAGACAAAAACTTCTTCATGGTACAGGGAATTCTTGATATCATCGACTAATTCAACCGCCGACTGGCTCTTATCATTCATTTCCAAAGCCTCCCGAACCTGGCTCAACCATGATTCAAATGCCTGTGAAGTTCGCGTGTCCGTCCCTTTGTACTTAAAGTGCGCCGCAACCCCTTTCTCTGCTATCTCGTCCATACGCTTCGTACGAATTTGTACCTCTACCCAGCGGCCTTCTTTATCATTACCAAAGGGCATACTCATCACCGTCGTATGTAGGGATTCGTAACCATTCGATTTGGGTGTAGAAACCCAGTCTTTCAACCGGCTTGGATTAGGACGGTAATGATCCGTTACAATACTATACACCTCCCAGCACTCTCCTTTTTCACGCTCTACAGGCACATCTAATACCACACGGATGGCAAACAAATCGTAGATTTTCTCAAACGGCGTGTTCGACTTCTTAATCTTATTGTAAATGGAATAAATGGATTTCGGTCGGCCTTTGATCGTATATTTCATTCCACGCTCATCCAAGGACTTCTTGATCGGCCGAATGAATTGATCCACAAAACTCTCACGGTTTTGCTTATTCTCCATCAACTTATTGGCAATTTCCTTGTAAGCCTCCGTCTCGGTAAACTTCAAGCCTAAATCCTCCAACTCGGTTTTAATGGCATTCAATCCCAAACGGTGTGCCAACGGAGCATATAGATAAATCGTTTCCGAGGCGATTTTCAGTTGCTTTTCCTTCGCCATGCTTTCCAAAGTCCGCATGTTGTGCAGACGATCGGCTAGCTTAATCAATATCACCCGAATATCATCCGAGAGCGTCAATAACATCTTTCGGAAATTTTCCGCCTGCTGGGATGTTCCATATTCAAAAGTCCCCGCAATCTTGGTCAATCCATCAATAATCTGCGCAATCTTGGGATTGAACATCTTTTCGATTTCCTGCAAGGTCGTATCGGTATCCTCCACGACATCGTGCAACAAAGCAGCGATAATCGACGTAGGGCCTAATCCGATTTCCTCTACACAGATCTGAGCAACAGCGAGCGGATGATAAATATAAGGTTCCC
>JBDLUL010000102.1:0-5660 GCA_039805345.1 Bacteroidota bacterium
AAAAAATTCTCAGGGGCGAAATCAATTGTGATTCAGGAACCTACGTTACAAACCGGCCAACGCGGTGGAGGAGGTTTACCGGTAGCCTTTGTTATACAGGCCCCCAACTTCGAAAAATTAAAGAAAATGATGCCGCAGTTCATGGCAAAAGTGCGCGATTCTCCAAAATTCGAGGTGTCTGATATCAATTTAAAATTCACAAAGCCGGAATTGCGTTTGGAGATTGATCGTGCAAAAGCGCAAAACTTAGGCGTATCGATACAGGATGTTGCACAAACTTTGCAGTTAGGTCTTTCAGGTAGACGCTTCGGGTACTTCATCATGGATGGAAAGCAGTACCAAGTCATTGGACAGATTAACCGTTCACTTCGGAATGATGTCAATGACTTAAAATCCCTCTATGTTAAAAACAACCGAGGCGATTTGATCCAATTGGACAACATGGTTAAGATTACGGAGCAGAGTACACCGCCGCAATTATTCCGTTTCAACCGTTATTCTGCAGCGACAGTGACGGCTCAAATGGCAAAAGGGGTAACATTAGGCGAAGCCTTGGATGAAATGGATAAATTAGCAAAAGAGACCTTTGATGAAACGTTCTCTACCGCTTATGACGGCCAGAGTAAACAATTTAAAGAATCGAGTTCTTCTTTATTATTCGCATTTGCCTTGGCGATTTTATTGATTTACTTAATTCTTTCCGCACAATTTGAAAGCTTTATTGATCCTTTTATTATCTTATTTACGGTGCCTTTGGCAGTGGCGGGAGCCCTATTGTCCTTATGGGATTTTAGCCAAACCTTAAACATTTTCTCGCAAATCGGGATCATTGTATTGATTGGACTCGTAACCAAAA
This sequence comes from Bacteroidota bacterium, assembly GCA_039805345.1. Taxonomy (GTDB): domain Bacteria; phylum Bacteroidota; class Bacteroidia; order Cytophagales; family Spirosomataceae; genus Aquirufa. The sequence continues at coordinate 857 of JBDLUL010000102.1, forward strand.
ACGGCATCCTAATTGTCGAATTTGCCAATCAAAAGAAAGAAACAGGGTTATCGAAGCTAGATGCAGTAAAATCAGCCGCGACAGCTCGTTTTAGACCTATTATTATGACATCCTTGTGTACGATCTTAGGTATTTTACCGATTGCTTTAGCACTAGGGTCAGGCTCAACAAGTCGTGTTTCCATGGGTATAGCTGTTGTGGGAGGTATGTTATTCTCCACAACATTAACACTCTATGTCATCCCTGCGATATATAGCTATATGTCGCGTAACGTAAAAGCAACGCATGTTGACTGATGAAATTTGGATGCAACGAGCCCTCGACCTGGCACAACTGGGTGGAGGGTTTGTTGTTCCTAATCCTTGGGTAGGTTGTGTAATTGTTCGAGATGAAATTATTCTAGGAGAAGGCTATCACGCACAATATGGTGGACCCCATGCGGAAGTACAAGCATTTGCGGGCATACTGGATGCCTGCGGAGCTACGGCTTATGTGAGCCTTGAACCTTGTAGCCATACAGGGAAAACTCCTCCCTGCGCAGACCTCCTGATTAAGCACCAAGTTCAGCGAGTTGTCATCTGTAATTTAGACCCTAATCCACTGGTAGCGGGTCAAGGGGTCGCAAAATTACAAGCTGCAGGAATAGACGTTCAAATAGGAGTTTTGTCAGAAAAAGGAGAACAAATTAATCGTCGTTTTTTCTATTATCACCGAAATAAAAGACCTTACATTACGGTCAAATACGCAACTTCTTCAGACCAATTTATCGCGCAGGCGAATGGAGATGCTCACGTTTTTTCCAATCCGATAAGTCACCAACTCGTACATCGATTACGTGCAGAACATCAGGCGATCTTGATAGGGGTAAATACGGCCAACGCAGATAATCCAAGCCTAACAACACGTTCGTGGCCAGGAAACTCACCTTTACGACTCGTATTAGATCCACAAGCTCGGATGCTGGAAAATCTTATCTTGTTAGCGGATGATTTCCCAACAATCATTTTCACCCATACAGTAAGCCAAACAAAAGGGAATAAAGCGTGGGTTGCGTTAGGTTCGACAAACTATTTAGTAAACTTCATGGCCTATTGCCAAGAAAAGTCCATCCAATCCATTTTGATCGAAGGCGGAGCGAAGACCATTGAAGCATTTATGCAAGAGATTGTTGTGCAGGAAATCATTCACATTGAATCCCGCGAAGCATTAGATTCCGGAATTTCAGCGCCCCATATCGATGAAATCGATGCGAAGAAATATAGCGTAGGGGCTAATAACAATTGGATAATTCAATTAGGAAAAGAAAATTTGGCCTAATAAATAGCAATTTAACGATAGGATAATGGCTGAAACTATCCAAGCTAACCAAGTCATCCAGGTTGGATTAACAAATTTTCCCATCCGTTTTGCATCACACGTGAACCAAACCAAAGGAATCACAGCAAAACTCAATTGCATCGAAAGGACCACCTGAGAAAGGATTAATAATTCGTTGATATGCGATTCCCCCCAAAGCCAGGTAACAAAAAAAGCGGGTACGATGGCGATAAGCCGCGTAATGAGTCGGCGAAGATAAGGTTTCAATTTCAAATCGATAAAACCTTCCATGACGATTTGGCCAGCAAGCGTTCCGGTAACCGTTGCATTTTGTCCTGAAGCTAAAAGCGCGACCGCAAATAAAATACTGGCCCATTTAGTTCCCATAACAGGATCAAGCAATAAAAAAGCATCTTGAATATCAGCCACATCTTTCCGGCCATTCCAATGAAATGCCGCAGCGGCCAAAATTAAGATACTCGCATTAATAAAGAATGCAAAGCTTAAGGAAATCGTAGAATCCCACGTCGCATATTTAATCGCTTTTGTACGATCTATGTCATTCTGTTCAAATGCACGAGTTTGTACAATGCTCGAATGCAAATACAAATTATGTGGCATCACCGTAGCACCTAAAATCCCGATCGCAACGTACAATTGATGCTCATCCATGATGATACTCATACTCGGAACCAAGCCTTGTAAGACCTGCGAAACGACAGGTTCAGCCACCCACATTTCATAGCCGAAGCAAAGTGAAATGACGGCAAGCAACGCCATAACGATGGACTCAAGCACACGAAATCCTCGATTCTGAAAATAAAGAATCAAGAAAACATCTAATATCGTAATGAGTATACCCGCCAAAATAGGAATATTAAAGAGCAAATGTAGTGCAAGAGCGGAGCCGATTACCTCGGCTAAATCGCATGCAGCAATGGCTAATTCACAGATTATCCAAAGAAAATAGGCAACGGGTTTCGAGAAAGAATCACCACAAGCTTGAGCCAAATCGCGGCCCGTAGCAACGCCTAACTTCAATGCCAAATGCTGCAAAAGAATCGCAAAAAGGCTTGAGACAAGGATAACCGATAATAGTGTATACCCAAATTGCGCCCCGCCAGCGAGATCGGTTGCCCAGTTACCTGGATCCATATAACCCACAGCCACCATGAAACCTGGGCCTATAAATGCCCGCAGGTTCCTCCAAAACCCTCCACCTTTAGGAACAGGAATAGAAGCAAATACCTCGCTGAGTGAATTTTCCTGATGAGATTTACGCCAATGATTGGACATCGAGTTATGATTAACACCCAAATATACAAGAATTATGATGATTCAAAAATATTTTTTAGTTGAGTCTAAAAAATAAATTAACACAAATAAATTCTTACTTTTGAATTCTAAATGTCACAAGATGTCAACATCATTTGCAGAGGAAAACTATTTAAAAATCATTTATCGCCTATCCGAAGGACATGACGAGGATATTTCGACCAATGCTGTTGCCGAATTAACCCAAACTAAAGCCGCTTCTGTAACCGATATGTTACGGAAACTTGCTGAAAAAGGCTGGGTTCATTATCAAAAATACCAAGGCGTACGCTTAAGTCCTGAAGGAGAAAAAATTGCCCTCGGGATTGTTCGTAAACATCGCCTTTGGGAGGTTTTCCTCGTTGAAAAAATGGGTTTTAATTGGGACGAGGTCCATGAAATCGCCGAACAACTCGAACACATCGAATCTGATTCACTTATTGAAAAATTAGACGCCTTTCTCGAATATCCCAAAACCGATCCGCATGGAGATCCGATCCCAACAAAAAATGGGGTAATGCCTGAATTAGGCTATTTACATCTCTCGGATATGAAAGCGGGTAAGCGTTGCGTGCTGATGGGTGTTGCAAAGGATTCCGCTGTATTCCTTCAACTATTGAACAAAATGCACTTGAGCCTTGGTTCGGCACTACACGTCCAGGAAGTTAACGCATTTGATCGTTCAATTTCGGTGTCGATTGACAATGCTCCGGCGGCATTCATAAGCCATGAAGTGGCTAAGAATATCTTAGTCAAATTAGCTTAATAAATCCAAGACTTCATCTTCGCTTAAATTACGAAGAATGCTTTCATCGGATGTAACTAATTCATTCGCCAGGTCTAATTTACGCTGTTGCAAGGATAGAATTTTCTCTTCAACAGTTTCTTTCGAAATGAACTTATAAGTAAACACGGTTTTCTTTTGACCAATCCGGTGTGCCCGGTCAATCGCCTGCGCCTCCGCTGCCGGATTCCACCAGGGATCTAATAAAAAGACGTAATCCGCAGCTGTTAAATTCAAGCCGACCCCACCCGCTTTCAAGGAGATTAAGAATACAGACTGCCCATCATCCTTTTGGAAACTTTCCACCTGTCCTTTACGATCAGACGTACTTCCATCCAAATAAGCATAATCGATTCCGCGTTCATCCAAAGCCTTACGAATCAAGCCCAAATGTTGAACAAACTGGCTAAATATTAAGACCTTGTGATGTTGTTCAAGTACCGTTTCCAATTTCTCTAAAACGGCCTCCATTTTACCCGAATCTCCTGCGTATCCATCCTCACAAAGGGCAGGATGGTTCGCCAGCTGACGCAATTTAGTCAAACCTTGTAGGACAGAGAATCTAGATTTCTGCAATCCCTCGTCCTTGATTTGTTTCAACAAGACATCGCGGTAGAAGGATTTCGTTTTATCGTATAAACGTTCCTGTTCATCAGACATCGTGCAATAGGTGATGGACTCCATTTTTTCAGGTAAATCCGCCGCCACTTGTCTTTTTTCACGACGCAATAAATAGGGCTTAATTAAGAAATAAAGACGCTTTTTCTGATCTCCATCCGCTTTCTTTTCGATTGGAATCTGGAAGTGATCTTTGAAATAACGTTGGGTACCAAGTAATCCCGTATTCACGAAATTCATTTGTGACCACAAATCCATTGTCGAGTTTTCCAATGGCGTTCCCGTCATCACCAAACGGAATTTGGCATTCAATTTTTGAACGGCCTTCGTGATATTCGCTAATGGATTCTTAATTGCCTGAGACTCATCCAAAATCACATAACTAAAGGCTTGTTTCTCGAACCAATCAATATCCGATCGAACCATTCCAAAGGAACAAAGGATCAAATCAACTTTACCAATTTGTGCTTGTAATTTCTCACGCTGCGGCCCACTGTAAACCAAGACACGTAATTGAGGCGTAAATTTCTTCGCCTCCATCTCCCAGTTATACAACAAGGAAGTCGGCATAACCAACAAAGACGGCAAAGTCTCCCCTTGCTCTTTTAAGCTCTGTAATAAACAAAGAGTCTGGACCGTCTTACCGAGAGCCATATCGTCTGCTAAACAAGCTCCAAGGCCCGCTGCTTGACGCGTACGCATCCAACGATATCCTTCCAACTGGTAAGGGCGCAAAGTCCCTTTGAAATTTTTCGGAACGGGGAATTCTTT
>JBDLUL010000103.1:0-6588 GCA_039805345.1 Bacteroidota bacterium
TAGACGAAATTTTGGTTCATCGCCGCATCGAATTGTGGGGTGAAGGACATCGTTTCTTAGATTTGAAGCGTACAAATGCAGCCTTGAATCGGAATGGTACGAACGCGATTGCTTCGGTAGCTCTATTATATGATGTAGCTCCTGGTGATGTTCGTTGGGAATTCTTGGTTCCACGCCGTGAGATCAATGCGAATCCATCGATTGTTCAAAATCCATTGTAACGTAAAAAGGTGGCTGATTTTCAGCCACCTTTTTTTAACCTATGAAAATGAAAGCTATAATTCTTACGCTATGTGCGTGTATATTGACTATTTCGAGTAATTACGCGCAAGATGCGGATTCATATCAATTGCCGCCCAAGGCGATTGCCGATTTACTTTTAGCGAAACCAACACCCTTGGTTCGTATCGATTCTAAAGCAGAATATCTGTTGTTATTAGGTCGGAATTCATATCCTACTGTGGAGGAGTTAGGCCAACCGGAAATGAAAATCGCGGGATTACGTTTGAATCCTTTGAATTTTTCACCGAGCCGTCAAAGCCCAATTAGTAGCATAACCTTGCAATCTATTAAATCAGGTGCAACTATTGCGGTAACGGGCTTACCTAAAAATCTTGCTGCAAGTGCTTTTGCATGGAATCCATCTGAGACTAAAATTGCATTTGCACAAACTGAAGTTAATCGGGTGGATCTGTATGTCATCGATATTGCCTCTAAGAAAGCGACACGTGTGAACGCTGAACCTATTAACCTTGTTTTAGGTAATGCCTTTACCTGGGTGGATGATCAAACGATTTTATACAAAGTCACTACGCATGATGCCGCTGGAGCACCCAAGCGTCCGATAACTCCTAAGGGACCTACCATCCAGCAAAATGTGGGTAAAGCTGCACCAAGACCCACGTTTCAGGATTTGATTAAATCGCCTTATGACGAAAGTTTGTTTGTGTATTATGCAGAATGCCAATTTGTTTCTTATAAAAATGGCGTAAATAAGAAAATTGGTCAACCTGGATTGACAAATTCATTTCAATTATCGCCTGACCGTCAATATATTTTAACCCGAACGTTAACAAAGCCGTTTTCCTACGCTGTTCCTGCATATGGATTCACATCTACCGTTTCGATTTTGAATTTAGAAGGAAAGGTGATCAAAGAATTGGCTAAACTTCCTTCTTCGGAGAGTGCTCCTGCGGGAAATGATAATGTGCAAAACGTAGCAAGGGGATTTGAGTGGCGGGATGATGAGCCTGCTTCTATTGTGTATGCAATGCCTTTGGATAGTGGATTTATCAAGAAGCCCGTTGAGTTTCATGATGCTGTGTTTAGCCTTGCGGCTCCATTTAGTCAAGAGCCAAAAGAATTGTTCAAGACTAAAATGCGATTTGCAGGAGTAAGCTGGGGCGATAAAAACCTTGCACTTGTGTCAGAGGTATTGCGTGGTAAACAAACGTCTAAAGTGAGCCGCTACACGCCTCAGACTGGAACAATGGAGGTATTGTTTGAACGTAATCTAACTGATGCTTACCGTAATCCTGGCAGCCCTGTTCAGACAAAAAATGCCCTTGGACGTGATGTAATCCAGTTGACGGATGGTGGAACAAAAATTTTAATGAACAATCCCGTTGGATCTTCTGAGAAAGGGGATTTGCCATTTATTGCCAAATTTGATTTAGTTACTAAGAAGAACGAAATCGTTTGGCGTGCCAAAGAGGGAGCTTTTGAAATGGTTGAAGAGGTCATCGATGCCGATAAATTGTTGGTTTTAACTCGCAAAGAATCGCAAACCGATGTGCCCAACTACTTTATTAAAAACTTATTAAACCCTGCTCAAGATAAGGCATTGACTCAATTTGAAAATCCTTATCCTAATCTGGTAGGTATCACAAAAGAAAAAATCAAATACAAGCGTGCAGATGGCGTAGATCTTACAGGAGATTTATACTTACCTAAAGGCTATAACAAAGAAAAAGATGGCCCATTGCCCGTATTAATTTGGGCCTATCCACGTGAATTTAATTCCGCCGCTGATGCTGCACAGATTAGAGGTAGTAAAGACCGTTTTACAACATTAAGTTGGGCCTCTCCGATTTACTATGCAACGCAAGGTTATGCAATCTTAGATAACGCAGAAATGCCCATTGTTTCTACGGATGCGTCGAAGAAGCCGAATGATAGTTTTGTAGAGCAATTGAAGTTAAATGCTTCTGCTGCCATTGATCATTTGGTGCAATTAGGTGTGGGCGATCGGAAGCGAATGGCTGTGGGAGGACATAGCTATGGCGCTTTTATGACGGCCAATTTATTAGCTCATACCGATTTATTTAAGGCTGGAATTGCGAGAAGTGGTGCTTATAATCGTACGCTGACCCCTTTTGGTTTCCAAAATGAAGATCGTACCTATTGGCAAGCGCCACAATTGTATTTTGAAATGAGTCCCTTCAGCTATGCGGATAAAATCAAGGAACCGATTTTATTAGTGCATGGAGAACAAGATGACAATACAGGGACATTTCCAATCAACAGTGAGCGTTTATATGCTGCTTTAAAAGGTAATGGAGGAACAACGCGTTTTGTTTATTTACCTTATGAAGCACATAGTTATCGAGGTCGAGAGAATGTGCTACACTTATTGTGGGAGCAATTTCAGTGGTTAGAGAAGTATTTGAAATAACAAAAAAGGCGACCCAATGGTCGCCTTTTTTGTTATTTAAGAATTAAGAATTAAGAGTGAAGAGTTAAGAATTAAGATGCAGGTATTACGAGTGTATTTCATCCCGATTGAACACACCTTTTAACTCTTCACTCTTCACTCTTAACTCTCCTTACCAAATCTTAATCCGATCTTCCGGTTTCTTATATAACTTATCTCCCGCTTTCACATCAAATGCCTTGTACCAAGCATCCATATTGACGGGTGCTCCGATAGCCCGGTATTGTGCAGGCGAATGTGGATCTGTTTGAATCAAGTTGGCTGCCGTTTCAGGTAATGAAGTGCCTCTCCAAACCTGTCCATACGATAAGAAAAACCGTTGGTCCGGCGAGAATCCGTCAATTTTAGCCTTGGACTTTCCTTGCTTCGTCATCTTGAATGCATCATAAGCTATGTTTAAACCGCCTAAATCGCCGATATTTTCTCCTAACGTCAACTTTCCATTTACATGTAGTGAATCCAAAATGGTATAAGCATCATATTGCTTGACTAATAACTCTGTTCTCGCTTTGAATTTTGCTAGGTCGTCTTTGGTCCACCAATTACGTAAGGTACCATCTTTGTCATATTGACTTCCTGAATCATCAAATCCATGTGACATTTCGTGGCCAATGACCGCGCCTATTCCCCCATAGTTAATGGCATCATCCGCTTTGGCATCAAAGAATGGGAATTGTAAAATTCCAGCAGGGAACACGATTTCATTCATCACTGGGCTGTAATAAGCATTAACCGTTGGCGGCGACATACCCCATTTCGATTTGTCTACGGGTTTACCAATCTGTGCAATGTTCTCTTGGAAACCCCATGCCCCTGCATTGCGCATGTTTTGGTAAAAAGCATTAGGTGAGATCGCTAAGCCTTCATAGGTTCTCCAGGTGTCAGGATAGCCAATTTTGGGTGTAAATGCATAAAGTTTCGCTAAGGCCTTTTGCTTGGTTTCTTCGCTCATCCAATCCAATTGCTTAATCCGGATTTCGAACGCCTTGCGTAGGTTTTTAACCAATTCCTCCATGCGCACTTTCGCCTCTGGTTTGAAATATTTCGCGACATACAATTGACCTAATAATTCACCAATCACCCCATCCGTGAGAGATGACATACGTTGCCAACGAGGCGTTTGAACTTTTTGGCCACTGATTATTTGACTAAATGTAAAATTTGCTTTGACGAATGGAGAACTTAAATAGTTCGATGATCCCTTCAATAGATTCCAGGTTAAATAGGTCTTCCATGTTTCAACGGGCGTTTCGATTAACATCTTGTTAACGGACTCAAAGAATTTAGGTGCAGAAACCAACACCGAATCAGGTGCCGTGGTACCAAAATCTTGGAATGTTAATGCCCAATTGAATGCTGGTGTTTTCTGGTTGAAATCCGCAAAGACAAATTTGTTGTATGTCTTATATGGGTCACGCATTTCCAGGCGAGACATCTGCGCTTCAGCCAATTTTTTCTCCAATTGGAAGATCGTTTCTGCATTTGCCTTTGCTTGCTCTGGCGATGTGCCAATTAACTGAAATAAGGTAGAAATGTAGGTTTTGAAACCCTCCTGGATTTTTAAACTCCGTGCATCCGATTTCAAATATAAATCACGATCCGGTAAGGATGTTCCTCCTTGGCCCAATTGAGGAACCATTTTATCTACTTGTTTGCGATCTTGTCCCACGTAAAAACCAAATAGGGGAGATCCGGCCCCCGTTCTGCGCATGCGTGCAATTTCGGTAACTACTTGTGACTTAAATTGAATCGAGTTAATCTGATTTAGGTCTGACTGAATTGGAGCATATCCCATTTTCTCAATCGTCAAACTGTCCATGGCAGCGGCATAAAAATCAGCCACGCGACGCTCAACGGTTCCAGTAGCTGCTTTTGAAGATTGCGTTTCTTCCAAGATGGCTTTTATCGCATTGCTATTGAAATCACGCAATTGGTTAAATGTTCCCCAGCGAGTTTCTTTGGCTGGAATTGGATTTTTTTTCACCCAATTTCCATTCGCATATTGTGCGAAATCATCTCCTGGTTTGACCTGAAGATCCATATTGGATCGGTCGATGTATTTGGTAGTAACTTGTGCATTTAAGTAGGGTGCTAACAGCATAAATGCTAGGATAAGCGGTGCATAATTTTTTCTCATAAGTTTATATTAGATGAAGTTTTAATAACTAATTTACGCCATTAAATGTTTTCCATGAAAAAAATTCTACTAATTGTTCTATTTGCCTGCAGTTTTAATTCCTTCGGACAAAAACCTGCGATGACACATGAAAGCATGTGGATGTTGAAAAAAATCGGTGCGCCTGCCCTTAGTCCCTCCGGTAAATGGGTGATATATAGTAGAACTGAAACGTCCTATAATTTGGATGAACAAACCACTGATTTATGGCTTGCTTCTGCCGATGGCTCTTCAGAACCTCGTAAAATCACGAATTCCAAAGGGGGTGAGGATAATTACTTTTGGCACCCAACGCTTCATCAAATCTTTTTTACAGCCAAACGTGAAGGGGATGATGTCGCGCAATTGTATCGTTTGAACTTGGAAAATGGTGGGGAAGCTCATCGAATGACCAACATCTCCACTGGAGTTTTTAGCCCCAAAATCAGCTCCGATGGCCTTAAAATTGCGTTTACCTCCCGGGTTTACGCCACGGCATTTACGGATTCCTTAAGTAAGAAAATGGCCGAAGAGAAGAAGAAAATTAAAACCAAAGCACGCGTATATACCTCATTCCCCATTCGTTATTGGGATTCTTGGTTGGACGAAAAACAATCCCATGTGTATGTGATGGATTTAACTGCTTCTAAACCAACACCTAAAAATGTATTTTCTCAAGTACGTTTAGTTGAATCGAAAGGCTTCCAACTAGGTTCTTTTACCTTTTCACCTGATAATGCTCAAATTGTATTTACCGCAACAACGGAGTATAACACGGGAGCTTACCAATCAGCCACATCACATCTGTATTCCGTTTCCATTGCGGGAAGTGCAGAAAAATTACTCAGCACAGATGCAACTAATTATTCCCAAGTTCAATTTTCGGAAGATGGGAAATATTTGATTTCGACTGGGCATACAAATGGAGATAAGATTTATTATTTAGATCGTATGTATCGTTTTGCTTGGCCGTCTATGGAAGGTCGTATGGAATTAGCTGTTGGGCTTGACCGACCGTTCAACGATTGGGAGGTTTCAGGTAATTCGATTTTTGCGAGTATTGAAGACCAAGGCGTCGATCGCGCGGTTCAAGTTTCCATTGAAAAAGGTGGATATGCTTATGTATTTGGAGGAGATGCTGGATCCATTACGGGATTGTCTGTCTCAGGTAATGCAATGGCATATAATTATCAAAATATTGCTGCACCCGCAGAGGTATTCGTTTGGGATGCCGGGAAAAGTATCGCAATTTCCAAAGCAAATGATGCTGCATTAGCTAAGATGGATTTGCCTAAATCAGAAGTTTTTTGGACAAAGTCTTCACGTGGAAAAATGATTCGCAGTGTCATCTTGCGTCCAGCTGGATTTGATGCCTCGAAAAAATATCCGCTTTTTGTGTTGATGCATGGTGGCCCCGCCATATCGTTTAAAGATGCTTTTAACTTTCGCTGGAACCCCTATGTATTAGGTTCTACCAATTATGTCATTGTCATGACGGATTATACAGGTTCCGTGGGCTATGGCGAAAAGTTCGCCCAGGATATTCAATTCGACCCATTCAAAGGTCCCGGGAATGAAATTTTGGAAGCGGCAGCAGACGCGATTAAGCGTTATTCGTTTATTGATGCTTCCCGACAAGCCGCTGGAGGAGCGTCGTATGGGGGGCATTTGGCCAACTGGATGCAAGCCACAACTTCTCACTTTAAGTGTTTAGTGGCTC
>JBDLUL010000104.1:0-17616 GCA_039805345.1 Bacteroidota bacterium
CGGCGTCCTTTGTCTGTTGCTCAGACAAAACGGGAGTTAAAATGAACACCGTCTCGTAGTTTTTTAATTGCATACAAAATTGTTGTTTAAAAACTTAAAAAAAATTTGGATTGCAAAAGTATGAATAATACTTAACAATCAAAAACTTAGCTAAAAATAAATTGAAATTACCGTACCTCGAATGTACCAAGGCCAATCAGAAACCCTTCCGAGTAAAGCTCGATTTCATGTTTGCCTTCCCGGTAGGCCGTTGAACGTGCGTAAATAAATTCCACCGACTGGTGATTATTCTCGTAAAATATGCGCTGCTTAGCAGTATAAACCAACTCCTTCCCTTTAAACATCACAGTTCCAGACCCTAGGGAATAGTCAGATAAGGTATTTCCTGTAGGTTCAATGATGCGCAAATAAATGGTCTTAATTTCACGAGTAGCTAAAGGATTGTTCTGCAAATGGAATATGACACGAATTTTATCAATACGCTTCGCTTTCTGCACGCCCGTTTCTTTCCCTCGAGACGAAATAGCATATACGTTGACTCCTTCCGCTCGTAATGCAGCCGCAACAGTCACCTTCTCTGTCAACTCCTGGTTCCGCACTTCCAGAACCCGCGATCGTTCACTCAATTCTTTTTTCTCAATACCAAACGTCGCGCTAGAGTCTCGCAATGCCTTTTGGACGTTTGATAATCCGTCTTGTAACAATTTGGCTTCCCGACTTAATGAGTCATTTCGAGCGATTAAGACGACATTTTCACGTCGAAGTTTTTTGATTTCTTGATCTTTCAACCCTAAAAGACGTAGATAGTACGCTAATTTCTTTTGGAAAGCTGCTTGCCCCATTTCGGGATGTTCAGCCAATTCTTTTTGATCCCCTTCAATTTGTAAGCGAGCCTTTTCGAGTTCATTCACTCGGCCACCTAAGCGTTTGATTTGAACCATACGCACTTGTAATTGCTGTGAAACCGAATCCAAACGTGCTTGTGCATCTTCAACAAAATCTTCTTGCTGTTGCTCCAAAGCCCAAAAACCAGGCTGATATTTCTCGATGTAAAGCAACCCTGCCAAGAGAAACACCAAAACGGTCATTAGATAGACCAGGCGCTCCAATCGCTTTTCTCGAGAACTCATCGAATCTGATTGCATTGTTGTATAAATAATTGATGTGGACTTTCGCCCCGCACCGCAGAATCAAAAATAATAAATTAATTTTACATCACAATTTTTTTCCGAACCGATGTCCATAGCACAAGAAATAGCCAAAATTCAATCTGAATTAGCACCCTATTCAAGTAAATTGATCGTTGTGACTAAAACACGATCCATCGACGAATTGTTATCGGTTCATACATGCGGAACGCTAGATTTTGGTGAAAACCGTGTCCAAGAGATGGTTGAAAAACAAGTCCAACTACCCCAAGATATTCGTTGGCATCAAATTGGCCACCTACAAACGAATAAAGTCAAATACATCGCGCCTTTCGTTCACCTCATCCATTCGGTTGATTCTTGGAGCCTATTAGTTGAAATCAATAAACAAGCAGCAAAAAATAACCGTATCATTCCATGTTTATTGCAAATGTACATTGCACAGGAGGATACGAAATTTGGCCTGGACAAACAGGAGGCAATCGAAATCCTTCAAAATCCGGCTTTGGCACAATTTGAAAACATTCAAATTGTCGGCCTCATGGGCATGGCGTCTTTCACAACAGATACGGGCCAAATTCAGCAGGAATTCAAGGTTTTAAAAGGGATGTTTGAGAACTTTAAATCTCAGCATACGGGCGTAGGTTCTGGCCGAGTGATTTGGAATGAAATCTCGATGGGCATGTCGGGGGACTATTTACTCGCCGCGCAAGAGGGTTCGACCATGGTTCGCGTAGGTTCTGCAATCTTTGGCCCAAGGGCATAAAAAAAGCCCCCAAAGGAGGCTTTCAATCATATCAAAGGAAGTTTAACGAGTCAAAGACATCACTTCAAATTCCAAGTGCCCAGCAGGCGCTTGAATTTGTGCGAATTCCCCAACCTTCTTTCCTAATAATCCCTTCCCAAACGGAGACGAAACAGAAATCTTGCCTGCACGCAAATCCGCCTCTTCTTCAGAAACAATTGTATATTTAACCGTCGCATTGTTTTTCGTGTTACGAATTTCAACAATTGAATAAATCGAAACCTTCGACAAATCAATCGTCGATTCATCTAAAACACGTGCGTTTGAAACCACCGCTTCCAACTTAGAAATCTTTAGTTCTAAAAGACCTTGGGCATCTTTTGCAGCATCATATTCGGCATTTTCACTTAAGTCTCCTTTGTCACGCGCCTCAGCAATTTGCTTGGCCATGTCAGAACGCCCCTGAATCTTCAATTGATGTAATTCAGCCTTTAGTTTGTCGAGCGCCTCAGCGGTATAATATTGAAACTTTGCCATAAGCTATGAAATGTTGTTACCTGTGTTAAAAAACAAAATAGAACGGCCTCCGACCGTTCTACTTAAATTATTTGTAGTTTTGTTTCGGATTCGGAACTAAAATAAATGTTGCTTTGCTAACACAAAATCAGTTTTCGTAAGCCACAAAGGTAAACAAAAAATGTTTTACAATAACCAAAAAACATTTTCACCCAGCCCCTAACATATATGCGTATTGTTTTTTTTGGCACCCCCGATTTTGCTGTTGCAAGCCTTGAAGCTCTAATTCAAGCGAATTTCAATGTCGTGGCTGTCGTTACGGCGCCCGACAAACCTGCGGGAAGAGGTCAACAACTACAATCATCAGCCGTTAAACAATATGCCGAGACGCAGGGGCTACCTGTTTTACAACCTATTAAGTTAAAAGATCCAGCATTTGCGGAGGAATTAAAGCTATACAAGCCTGACCTGCAGGTCATCGTCGCTTTTCGCATGCTTCCGGAGGTTGTTTGGAACTTACCACCCATGGGCACGTTTAACTTACATGGATCCTTGCTCCCCAACTACCGAGGAGCGGCTCCCATCCATTGGGCGGTTATTAACGGTGAAACAGAAACAGGTGTCACGACCTTTTTCTTGCAGCATGAAATTGACACAGGTGATTTGCTTTTCCAAGAAACGGAACCTATCTATCCAGATGATACGACAGGAGACGTATATGAGCGATTAATGAAACGAGGGGCTAAATTGGTCGTAAAGACGGCAGAAGCGATTCAAGCTGGAACGACAAATCCAGTCCCACAAGACGAAACCGCGGCCATGAAACCTGCCCCTAAACTAACACGAGCAACTGGCGAAATTCATTGGTCAAAAAAAGGGGCTGAAATCTATAATTTGGTTCGTGGGATGTATCCTTTTCCGGGCTCTCACACTACATTCCAGGGTAAAAACTGCAAACTCATTCAGATTAAATTCCATCCAGAATCAATTCCAGATTTAGGAATCGGCATTTGGGACACTGACCAAAAAACCTTTTTGCGTGTAGGGTGTCAAGATGGATATATTGAAATCTTAGAATGGCAAATGGAGGGCAAAAAACGCATGAAAATTGACGAATTTTTACGCGGCTATAATTTTAATTTTTAGCCTGATAAGCCCATCTTCCCAAGGAATAATAATAACCATTGCCTCGATAGGGCTTGATAAAAACCCAATTTTGGGTCGTATTCACTTCGACAAGCGCAGCATCAACTGCTGACTGATTTGCATTCGGGATGATAGCTTGTTGGCAAGCACATACCTTCCCTACTTTTAAGCGGTTTAACGCAATCAATAACGCTTCGGTATCAAGTACCTTTTCAACATGCAAGGAATTTTTTCGATATACCGCTTCATAATGATCTCGGTACTTTTCGAATTCAAAAGCTAATACAGGAAATTTTCCCACAAGGGCAGCGCTATTTTTAAATCGCTGAATGTGGCCTGGATCAGGAAAACCTACAAAATCACCTCCCCAATAGATTCCCAAATCCTTCGCCATTTGGCCCATGCGTTGATAACGAGGTGACCGACGTAAATAACGCCTACGGGCGTAAAGACCAACATCAGCGGCCAAATTAAAATTATGAAAAGAGAGTAAAACTTGTGAACGTCCGCTTCGATTCAATTGTTGTTGCCGTTGCAAGTTTCGAACAGCTTGTAGGTAGCGCATGGACCAGCCATGAGCTGAAACCTTTACCAATAAGCTATCTTTTTGAATAGCAAAAGATTTTGTTTCCGCTTGCAATACAGCTGAATAAATTGAATCCAATGCCGGATAGCTTGCTTGTAAACTTGCTAAATACCGCAAACTAGTTGAATCAATATATGTGAGTTGATTCCCATTTAAAATCGCTTGAAAATGAGTCGCGGCACCATGATGGCGCAACGTGTCTCGTTGACGGTACATCCACAATAGATCTTGATTCGTAACCAAATCCACGGATTGCGGACTACAAACCAATTTCAACGAATCTACTTGCGCGTTGATTGTAAAACAGCGAAAAAGGAAAATTAACCCAACGAATAAACGCATTACTGCAAGGGGATTACGAGCTCTTCGCCCCGCATGGTAACGTCCTCTTTTTTATGATTAGCATCCATCAAAGCTTTTTTGGAGACATGGTATTTCTCCGCCACAACACGTAAAACATCCCCTTTTCCTACAATGTGAATGGCTTGAACTTTCACTTTAACCTTCGCCCCCCCCTTTACACCAGATGGGTTCATCGCTTTCAATTGATCGACAGTTAAGCCAAAATGTTTGGCAATGGTTTCAGCTGATTCTCCTGGGTCTGCTTGGTAGGTAAATGATTTGCCCGAAGGCTCCTCCAGGGCAACTTCAGGTACCTTTTCCGCTTCTGCTTCTTTCTTTTGTTGGTCTAAGTCAACCGCATCCTGATCGACTGATGTCGTATCCGTAGAAGTAGTATCCCGAATTACGGTCGAAGACGCGATATCTTCCATCGGTAATTCGTCCTCGTCTACTTGAACTTTTTCAGCTTTAGCCAGGCTACTTGTTTCAGGTCCAAGAAAATGCTCATAACCCACGAACAATAATGCCACCACTGTCCCGATTAATACGAACAAGGTAACTAAAGGCAGATTCGACGATTCGCTTTCTTTCATAAAAGAGAAAGGGTTTTTCATGTTTACTTAATTAAATCGTTGGTTTTTTGGCTCATTTCGGCAACCTTCTCAATCAATTCCGCTTTGTATTGATCTAATTTAGCCGATAAGCTAGCGTCGTGAATGGCAATCATCTGCACCGCTAAAAGACCCGCATTTTTGGAAGCGTTTAGAGCAACGGTTGCAACAGGAACGCCATTGGGCATTTGTAAAATGGAGAGAATGGAATCCCAGCCATCGATCGAATTCGATGATTTCACAGGAACGCCAATAACAGGCAAAATTGTTGCAGAGGCAACCATCCCAGGTAAATGCGCGGCACCGCCGGCACCCGCAATAATCACTTGAATTCCTCTGGATTTGGCAGTCTGCGCATATTCCAACATCTTAACAGGTGTCCGATGCGCAGAAACAATATCCACTTCATACGCAATGCCAAAATCCTTGCAAACTTGAATTGCATCTTGCATTACAGGCAGATCAGAGCTGCTTCCCATGATGATTCCAACCATAATATTCTATTTAACTAATCACACGGATTAGGCTTTTAACTTGTTCTGATTTATCAATAATTTCTTCTTTCGTCGCCCCTAAAATGGTCACATGTCCCATTTTACGAAAAGGCTTTGTCACCTTCTTGCCATACAAAAAAGGATATACACCAGCTATTGCTAACGCATCCTGAAGTCCCTCATATTTAACGGGGCCACTAAATCCAGCTTCCCCTAACAAATTCAACATACCGGATACACCTTTGGCTTTTGTACTTCCTAAAGGCAATCCTGCAATGGCCCGCAAATGCTGCTCATATTGAGAAGTTTCATTGCCCCGAATTGTTTGATGTCCCGAATTATGGGGTCTCGGTGCGACTTCATTAATTAATATATCGCCCGAAGAAGTTAGAAACATTTCGACGGCTAATACGCCAACTAGCCCCATTTTATCTATTAGGTCGACCGCGATTTTTTCAGCACTCGCTGCGATCTCCTTTGATATGGAGGCAGGTGAAAAAAGAAAATCAACCAAATTGTGTTCAGGATGAAAGACCATTTCAACGGCTGGGAAGGCAGAAATTTGCCCCTGTTCGTTTCGTGCAACAATCACCGCCAATTCTTTTTCAAAATCAACCGCTTTCTCCAATAATCCGGGGGCATTAAATCCTTTTGGCTGGTCGGCAAGCGAAGCAATCCGTTGAACCCCTTTTCCGTCATATCCCCCTTTGCCCAATTTGTGGAAAGCAGGCAAGAAATCTGCATGCTGTGCAATATCGGCCTGATTTTCAGTCAACACAAAAGATGCCGTTGGGAATCCGTGATCTTGGAAAAATTGCTTTTGAAGCCGTTTATCCTGAATCATCCGCAAAATGTGCGGCTGGGGGGAAACTTGTTTGCCTTCTTTTTCTAATTGTTCGAGCGCTTCAATATTTACGTGTTCAATTTCAATACTGATCACATCGAAATGCTGGCCGAACTGATAAACTGCATCATAGTCCTGAAAGGAGCCTACTTTAAAAAAGTGAGCTAATTCGTGACAGGGTGCTTCTGCATCCGGATCTAAACAAGATACCTGGATATCCAAATCGATCGCCGCTTGCAATAACATGCGACCCAGTTGACCACCACCCAAAAGCCCAATCGAAGGCAATGCTTTATACATAAATTGAAATAGAATGGATAAAATTACGGCTTTTGTTTTACCTTTGGAAATTATTTAGCTTCCCAAATCAAGAAATATCAAATGACAAAGCGCACAATGGTCCTGTTGGGATTTTTAGCTCTCGCAGTAGCCAGCCGATTTTTAATTTTACTGAATCCGTCATGGGCGAATTTTTCCCCAGTGAGTTCGATGGCATTGTTCGCTGGCGCCTATGCGTTAAATCAGCGTCAAGCAATTTTATGGTCGATTCTTCCTATTTGGATTTCGAATTTAATTTTAAATAATGTAGTTTATCCGCAATATTTCGAGGGCTTTTCATGGGGCATCGATTTCGTTCATTTAAGTATTTTTGCAGGTATTGCACTCGTTGGATCTCGCATTTCGAATATTAGTTCGTTTATAGGAGCAAATGTCATTAGCGTAATTGGATTTTTCATCCTTTCAAATCTGGCGGTTTGGGCCGGAGATGCAATCGGATATGGCTTTAAGGTTGGAAATGCAGTCGTTTACGCCAAAGATTTTTCAGGGCTAATGACGTGTTACGCGGCAGCCTTACCATTCTTAAAAAATGCAATTATTAGTCAGTTCTTATTTTCTACTGTTTTGTTCGGTGGATTTGAACTTGTAAAAAATAAAGTACCAGCACTTCAGCGCTAGGTAGGTATTTGATATTAAAAAAGCCCGAATTCACATTCGGGCTTTTTTTTAGTCTTGTTTGTAGACTTTTCCGTCTCGCATGACAAATTTCATTTTCAGGATATCTTCTATATGTTCGATGGGATCACCGTCTACGGCGACAATATCAGCCGACTTCCCTATTTCGATTGAACCGATTGAATCCGATTGTCCCAGGAGATCCGCTGCAGCAACCGTAGCAGATTGTATCGCTTCCATGGCTGGCATACCAGCCTCGTGCATCAGGATAAATTCGTGTAAATTCTTACCGTGACCAAATACACCCGCATCTGTTCCAAAAGCAATCTTTACGCCAGCTTTATAAGCCTTACCAAAAGTGGATTGAATAATGGGTCCAATCGATTCTGCTTTTTTCTTCACCATTTCGGGATAGTAATTGGGAATTTTCGCTGAATCTGCCACCGAGCGGCCCGCGATAATAGTAGGGACATAATAGGTACCTTTGGCTTTCATTAAATCCATCACTTCAGACGTCATATAGGTTCCATGTTCAATGGAACTAACACCTGCCAAAATAGCGCGCTTCATCCCTTCAGCACCATGTGCGTGAGCCGCAACTTTGAAGCCATAATCTTTCGCCGTTTGAACAATGACGCGGATTTCATCTTCCGTAAATTGAGCGCCCATGCCATCTTTGGCGTAACTTAACACGCCACCTGTAGCCGTAATTTTAATTAAATCCGAACCTTCTTTATAGCGCTGGCGGACCGCCTTTGCCGCATCAGAAAGGCCATTTACAACACCATCTTCGGGTCCTAAATCTTTTTTGAATGTTTCATTTAATCCATTTGCATCATCAGCATGCCCACCCGTGGAGCCAATCGATACACCCGCCGTGTAAATCCGAGGACCATCGACAATACCTCGATTAATTGCATTACGCAAACTTATGACAACATGGGACCCCCCTAAATCGCGCACCGTTGTGAAGCCTACATTAAGTGTCTTCTTCGCATGAACTAACGCTTGGTAGGCTACATCACCAGGGTTTTTTGTAAAACGATCGAGATATGCATTTGGATTAGTTTCACTTTCCAAATGGACATGCATATCAATGAGTCCAGGCATGACCGTTTTATTTTTAAGGTCAATGATACGGTCTCCTTTGCCAGCGGGAATGTATCCAGGCTGAATACTTTGAATCTTTTTGCCTTCCACAACTATGGTCAAGGCAGTTTGCACTTTTCCGGCCTTCACATCGACCATTTTACCGCAGTATAATAGCGTTTTCTGGCCCAATAAGGCCAAAGGTGATAAAAAAAATAGGAGTAAAATCTGCTTCATCGTTTGAGTTGGTTTTGGGGTAACGCTGCCGGGGTCTGAAGACCCCGGCAGCGTTTACAATTCTACGCAAAAAAAAGAATTTTTACGTCCAAGAAACTAATAAAAATGGAAAATTATTCGTTAGTTGAAGATTTCAACAACAAATCTACGTGACTCCAAAAACTTGGATAGGATTTAGCAACCACGCCAGGTTCATGAATGACAATCTCGCGCAAAAGCCCAACAGGAGCAAACGCCATGGCCATACGGTGATCATCGTAGGTGTCAATTTCAGGAACGATACCCTCAGAAATAAATGAACCTGACACTGTATAAAGTTCATTCGTTTTCATCTCGCGTAATTCGGCCCCAAGTTTTTTCAACTCATTCTGCAATGCTAAAACGCGGTCGGTTTCTTTTACTTTGAGTGATTCTACGCCCGTTAGATGCAGAACAATATTTTTGACCGCAGCCACCACACTAATGGTTTGGGCTAAATCTGGACAATCCGTAAAATCCCAAGTCAATTCTGATAAAGCAGCGCATTTAGTGAGTAAATAACCCCGACCTGTAAATGTACTTTTTACGCCAAGTGGCAACATGATATCTCGAATCGCTGCATCTCCTTGTAAGGATTCTTCCTTCAAGCCCAATAATTCCAAAGAGCTATCTTCAAAAGGCGACAATGCGACCATGGAATACCAATAACTCGCTCCAGACCAATCAGATTCTACGGCAAATGGAGCCGCCGAATATTTTTGAGCAGGAATATCAATCAAACCTTGGGTCCAATCGACCGAAGCTTTAATACCAAATTGGGCCATTTGCGCCAAGGTCATTTCCACATACGGCTTTGATCCCAAAGAACCCGTTATTTGAAGTTCAATTCCCTCAGGCAACAAAGGTGATATCATTAAAATTGCTGATATAAACTGAGAACTTACATCTCCGCGAATAGATAAAGCTCTACTTCCAGCATATTGAAAACCACCAATTTGTAAAGGTGGATAACCTGCTTGTTTATCATAGGCGATTGCAGCACCCAATGAGCGCAACGCATCAACCAAAATGCCAATAGGACGTTCACACATACGCGCCGTCCCTGTCATCTTTTTAGTTGAGCCCGTAATGGCATAATATGCCGTTAAGAACCGCATCGTAGTTCCTGCATCCAAGACATCAGCTATGGGATTAGCCGTGTCTGCTAGCAAGCGGATCATGGTTTGCGTATCCCGCGCCTCAGCCAAATTTGATAAATTATCAATATCACCTCCTGCTAATGCATTAATAATTAACGCACGATTACTCTCAGATTTTGATGAGGGCAAGGGGATGATTTCTTGGAAAGAATTTGAACGAGGGTAAAGGCGAATTTGACTCAAAATAAATATACGATTAACGTAATTTTAAGGTTACTAAAGATATAACAGCCAGGATAATCCCAACGATCAAAAATCGTGTGACAATCTTAGCCTCGTGGTAATTTTTCTTCTGAAAGTGATGGTGTAATGGGGACATCAAGAAGATTCGTCTACCCTCTCCATATTTTCTTTTGGTGTATTTAAAATAGCCCACTTGCATGATAACCGATAAATTTTCAATTAAAAAGATACCACATAAAATGGGAATCAGCATTTCTTTACGAATTACTATCGCTAGGGTCGCAATAACTCCCCCAAGCATCAAACTCCCTGTATCGCCCATAAACACTTGGGCTGGGTACGCATTATACCAAAGGAAGCCGATACAAGCCCCAACAAATGCCGCACAAAAAACAGCCAACTCGCCAGAATTTGGAATGAACATAACATTCAGGTATTGTGATATCACTTTATTCCCCGACACATAGGCTAAAATCGCTAAAGCGATACCGATAATTACTGAAGTCCCTGCTGCAAGCCCATCAATTCCATCCGTGATGTTCGCTCCATTAGAAACAGCGGTAATGATAAAAATCACGACTAAAACATACACAATCCAAACGTACTGATCCGGAATAAAACTCGGCAATAACATATTGTAATCGAAAGAATTACCCTTCATAAAAGGGACTGTTGTCAAAAGTGATTTATGATCCACAAAAGTACCATCCGCAGCAAATTCACGCACTTTGATATGTTGGTTAAAGTACATCGTTAAACCGACAATGATACCCAAACCCACCTGACCTATGATTTTAAACTTCCCAGAAAGACCTTCTTTATTCTTTTTAAAGACTTTAATGTAGTCATCTGCAAAACCGACAGCCCCTAACCAAATCGCGGATGTAAGCAACAAAACAATGTAAACGTTGGTAATTTTTGCAAATAACAATGTGGGGATTAACAAGGACAATAGGATAATGAAACCACCCATGGTTGGGGTACCTTTCTTTGCCATCTGACCCTCTAATCCTAAATCACGAATTTCCTCACCTATTTGCAGGCGTTGAAGGCGATAAATTACGGACTTCCCCCAGATGGCCGCAATACCTAAAGAGGTAATGACAGCAGCTACTGCACGAAAAGTAATGTATTGAAAAACTCCAGCACCCGGAATATTTAAGCTTTTATCTAAGTATTCAAAGAGGTAATAAAACATGCCTTGGGGTGAGAGGTGGGTTAAAAATTAAATCAATTGACAAATTTGCAAAATTTTATGGCCAAATCAAACTTTGGCAAAGGCTTCCGAGATGACCTGTTTATCATCAAAATCATGCTTAACTCCTTGAATATCTTGATAGGTCTCATGCCCCTTTCCCGCTACTAAAACAATATCCCCCGTTTTCGCTAATCCCTGAATCGCTTGCTCAATTGCCTGTTTGCGATCTGAAATCCGAATGACCTTATCAGCGTCAGGAGCTAAAATACCTACCTGCATTTGATCTAAAATTAATTCGGGATCTTCAAAGCGAGGATTATCGGATGTCAGAACGACGTGATCGCTATATTGTGCAGCCAAAGCAGCCATGATCGGACGCTTCCCCGCATCGCGATTTCCTCCGCAACCAACCACCGTGATAATATGTTGGTGTTTTTGTCGAATAGCCTGAATCGTCTTTAACACATTTTCCAAAGCATCCGGCGTATGTGCATAATCCACAATAGCCATTTTATGATTAGGCCCGTGCATCTGTTCAAAACGACCGGTAGCTGTTTTCAAGCCAGATAGTGCGATTAAAACCTCTTCTTTATTTTCACCCAATAAGATTGCTGTGGCATAGATGGCCAACAAATTATACGCGTTAAACTGACCAATTAATTGGGCATGTATCTCACTTCCATCTAACTCCAGTTGCAATCCTGATAATACATTTGCCTTAATTTTTGCTTTATAATCAGCTGCCTCTAAAATCCCATAACTCGCTTTTTGAGCTTTCGTATTTTGCAACATGACCGATCCGCGTTTATCATCCACATTGGTTAACGCAAATGCCGACTTGGGTAAAGCATCAAAAAATCCTTTTTTGGCTTTGATGTATGCATCAAAGGTTTCGTGAAAATCTAAATGATCCCGTGTAATATTTGAAAAGATCGCCCCTTTGAAAGTTAAGCCAAATATTCGTTTTTGCACAACTGCATGGGAACTCACCTCCATAAATACATGCGTGCAACCAGACGCCAACATCTCGGCCAACAAAGCATTTAAATTCAATGCGTCTGGCGTTGTATGAGTCGCCGGAATAATCCGATCTTCAATTTTATTTTGTACGGTTGAAATCAATCCACAGCGATGTCCCAATGCTTTGAATAACTCAAACAATAAGGTAACACTTGTCGTTTTGCCATTCGTGCCTGTAATTCCAACTAAATTTAACTTTGTAGATGGATTGCCATAAAAGGCAGACGCTACCAGCGCCATGGCTTCGTTTGTGTCTTGTACTTGTATGAACAATATCCCTGCAGGAATTTCTTCAGGCAACTTTTCTACAACACATGCCGTACAACCTTGTGCAAAAACGTGAGGTAAAAATTGATGTCCATCCACCTGAGTCCCAGGAATCGCAAAAAATAACGAGCCAGACTTCGCCTGCCGGGAATCAAAACACAAATGACTAATTTCTTGATGCCCCCCAACTTGTTGGATTATATCAATGGACTTAATTAAACTGCTCGAATCGTGGGACATAAATTAATGTAGCTGAATGGTAATGAGTGCATTTTTTTGAATGGGAAATCCTGCCGGTATCGATTGTGACTGAACAAAACCTAAACCTTGTGCACGCACTTTTAAGCCTTGATTTTCTAACACGAATAATGCGTCGCGCAAATTCATTCCAACTACATTGGCGACCTTTTTAGGCGCAAAACTGACACCATAATTCTTTACTTCCTTTTTATTCAACTGAAATGACAGCCAGCGGCCGTCTTCTTCAATACGAGGAAAACCTAAATTGGCATATAAGATCCCGTGATCCAACGGATGGATCAAATGATGCAATGCGGCATTGTTCAACGAATCTGGCAAGTAACCAGTGAGTTTGCGTTGAATTTTCATATCCCTCGCATAAATGTGATCCGATATATCTTTAAATACGGGAGCAGTAACCTGACGCGCATAGGTGCCTTCTGAACTACCCAATGGTTTATCCATTGCCACGAGCATCGTATATTTTGGATTGTTGACAGGGAAATAACCGATGAAAGAAACATAATATGTCCCTTTGATATAATTTCCATTGACACGGCGTTGTGCCGTCCCAGTCTTACCTGCAATGCCATAGGGCGTGCCCTTTAAATTATTACCTGTCCCACTTTCAACAACCCCTTTTAGCATAATACGAATTTTATCCAAGGTCTCTTTCGAACAAATGGGCTTAGAATCGCGCTTCTGCGTTTGCGTATAATCAACCACGACTTCGTTTCCTCGCGTCGCGTTTTTCACGATGATTGGTTGTACCCAATAACCATTGTTGGCAATGGCATTATAAAAAGACAAAAGATGTAACGGTGAGGTGTTGGAAGAATAACCGACCGAGGTCCACATATAAGTCAAAGCATCCCATTTCGTAGGTACATTGAAATTAGGCTTTCCTGTGACGGGCTTTATTTGAAAATCTAAAGGGTCCAGCATATGGAAATTTCTCAAATAGTCGTACCATTTTGATGGCTTTGATCCAAAAACACGCTGCATCAACTTGATTGTTCCGATATTCGAAGAATGCTCAATAACCCCCTGAGCTGTTAACGTCCCATAATCATGGGAATCCGTCATGGTCTTGTTGAAAACTGTATATTTCCCTCCGGTTGTAACTGTTGCCGTTAAAGGCATATGTGATTCTTCCAACATGGCCATCATCGCTGGCAATTTAAAAACAGAACCTGGGTCATTCTCGGACACCTCAATGGCATAATTGACAAATTCCGAATAACCGGTAGGCGATTTTTCATTCTTCATTAGGTTGGAAATAGCCTTAATCTCACCCGTTGAGGTTTCCATCACAATCGCCGTAGCATAATTTCCCTTGTAAGCATCCAATGATTTCATCAATGCCAACTCGACTATATCTTGAATATCCACATCCAAGGTCGTATGTAAATCTAACCCTCGCTGAGGCAGAATTTCCTTATTCCCATCCAATGGACGCCACATGTTCTTATCCATCTTCTCGAAGATTCCATGCCCAGGAACTCCCGCCAATTCTTTATCAAAGGCACCTTCAAGACCCACACGAACTTTATCCTTCATGTATCCAACCGTACGATAGGCTGTTTGGCCAAATGGCGCATAGCGAACATTAACCTTATCAAAAACAACCCCCGTTTTAATCGGATTTTTGGGATGCAATTTAAATACAGGAAAGGTTAACACGGTTTTACGCTCCTGAAAATCAAGCAGTCGCATGTTGATGAGCACATAGGGTTTGCGTTGCTCAAAACCACTTTTTATTTTATAATAATATTCATCAGCTGTTCGATCCTTGTAAAATGCCGATAAATGCTCAGCTAAGGGTCGCATGTTCTTCTTAAAAACATCCCGCATTTTGGACGTTTTAAACACAGAAAAATCCATACCCAAACGATATTTAGGCAAAGAAGTTGCCAATAAACTTCCATCACTTGCATAGATATTCCCGCGCACAGCTTCTATAGACCGCTCCTTTAAATATTTTGACGATGCATCCGCCTTCAAGGTAGGCCCATCTACAAAAACAACTTTAAATAAGAAAAACAGCAATAGACCAAAAGCCCCAAGCATAATGACAAAAAAGCCATTAAAGCGCTTGGTAATAATTTGGCGAATATTTTGCGTTGTTGACTTAGCCATTCCTATTGCTCTTTTTCTGTTTCTGCTACTAATTTAATCGGTGGAGTTAAGCTTACTTCCAACTTGTATTTTTTCATTGAAAGTGCCAAATAACTCTGCTTTCCTACTTTCATGTATTCCGCTTTTTGAGTTGTATAATCAGCACGAATCTCTTCCAACTCCATTTTTGTTCGCTCGATGCGGTGAATTTTACTTTCCGCCATCATGGTATAATAGATGTAAACCATAATTAAAGCCGCGATGTAGATAATTTTTTTCAACAAGGCGATGGGCAATTCGCCCCCGGTCATGGAATCAATATTAAACAATAAGTCCATCACCCCACTTTGCGGCTTTCCTGTGGGTTCATTGGATTGATTTTTTACTGCATTTGCCATCTTATATTTTGCTAGCGATTCTCAATTTTGCACTCCTTGAACGTGGATTCACTTTTAATTCTTCCTCTGATGCTGTTATTGGCTTCCGAATTTCACTTTCCAACGGCTTATGTACCACCCCAAACATATCTTTATCTTCTTTTCCAAAACAATCTCCTGTCCGGATATAATTTTTAACCAAACGATCCTCCAACGAGTGAAAGGAAATCACACACAGTCGGCCGGCCGGCGCAAGTACCTTGGGTGATTGTTCCAAAAACTCCTCAATCACCTTCAACTCCTGATTCACTTCAATTCGAATCGCCTGAAATGCCTGTGCGAAATACCGAAACTCTTTATTGCGAGGAGCTAATTTAAATAAAATCTCCTTGAACTCGCCTGTTGTTTCAAGGGGCTTTTGCGTCCTGGCTTGAATGACAGCTAATGCCAAGGTTTTGGCATTTTTAATTTCACCATACATCCCAAATAACTTCTGTAAATCCCCTGCAGAATAGGTATTTAATACCTCAGCTGCACTGGTCGAAGCCGAAGGGCCCATGCGCATATCCAAAGGCCCATCAAAACGCGTCGAAAACCCACGCTCAGCGGCATCCAATTGAAATGACGAAACACCCAAATCTGCCAATATCCCATCTACCTGCTTCACACCTTGCAAACGCAAATACTTCTCCAAATACCGGAAATTAGCCGTGATCAAAGTCAATCGATCATCATCAATTAAATCTGCCTGCTTCCATGCATCCGGATCCTGATCAAAGGCATATAAACGACCTTCTGGTCCCAATGCATTTAAAATAGCTTTCGAATGCCCTCCTCCTCCAAAGGTTACATCCACATAAATCCCGCCAGGCTTAATCGCTAAACCAGTCAAACATTCTTGCAACAAAACCGAGGTATGGTAGGTACTTTCAGACATAATTCAAATTTACAAATTATCTGTCGGCAAGCATAAGCTTTTTTATCCGGATGTTGATTTTTTTGTGACAAGTTTTATCCGCTATCTTTGTCAAAATTATCTAACGCTATGAAATCATTCATTCTGTCCACATTATTGATCTTTTTAGGCAACTTTTGCTTCGCCCAAAATCTAACAAGCGGACCCTGGCGTGGGGAAATAGACCACATAGGAGGCAAACTTCCCTTTAATTTCATTGTATCAAAAGGCAAACTAGACATTCGTTTTCAAAACGGGTCCGAAATTGCCAATTTAGGTGATGCCTATTTTCGAGGAGATTCATTAGTAATCCCCTTTGAGTTATATGACGCAGAACTTATCGGATCATTAAAAAATGGAAAATCCATAACCGGGTTTTGGCAAAAACAACGCAACGGAAAAACCCTCTTTCGGATACCCTTTCAAGCTCAAGCAGGCTCCTCGGCACGATTCCAACAGACCAAACCAGCAACGGTTCAAGTGAGCGGGAAATACTCCGCCGACTTTTGGTCGGACGAAAGTAATCATAGCCCAGGCGTATTAATTTTAAA
This sequence comes from Bacteroidota bacterium, assembly GCA_039805345.1. Lineage (GTDB taxonomy): Bacteria > Bacteroidota > Bacteroidia > Cytophagales > Spirosomataceae > Aquirufa. The sequence goes on from JBDLUL010000104.1 coordinate 16,800, forward strand.
TCAAAAAGGAAATCAGGTTACTGGAACCGTGCTAAAAACGAGTGGTGATTATCGGTTTTTACAAGGAAATATAAGCGGCGACAGTTTGTTATTAAGTTATTTTGACGGTAGCGGAGCCATGCAATTCCGCAGTAAAGTCCATGGTAATCAAATTGATGGACAATTTTTTTCAGGCCTTGCAGGTAAACGAAATTTCAATGCGACAAAAGATGACAAGGCGAGTCTTCCCGACCTCAAAAAGCTCACTTTTTTAAAACCTGGATTTGATCGCCTTACCTTTGGTCTACCCAATCCCGCTGGAAAAACAATCAGTTTACAGGACGAACGATATAAAAACAAAGTTGTCATCATCGAATTGATGGGATCTTGGTGTCCGAATTGCTTGGATGAATCTCGCTTCCTAGCACCCTATTACAAGAAAATGAAAGACCAAGGCGTAGAAGTTATTGGGCTCGCATTCGAATATTCTCCCGAATTAAGTATTTCGGGACCGAAAATTGAAAATTTCAAAAAGCGAATTGGTGTTGATTATGAAATTTTGTTCGCAGGCCAACCTAACGATGAAACCATCGCACAAGTATTACCGATGTTACACAAAATCAATGGGTATCCTACGACTTTCATCTTGGATAAATCAGGAAAAGTACGTGAAATACATACCGGCTTTTCGGGACCAGGAACGGGCGTTTACTACACCGATTGGATACATGAATTCGAACAAACGGTCCAATCGCTATTACATGAAAAATAGTTTCCTTGGATTCCTTTTTCTGCTTATCAGCATCTCAAGTCTTGCTCAAAATAAAGCTTGGTATTA
>JBDLUL010000105.1:0-8172 GCA_039805345.1 Bacteroidota bacterium
GGCTCCCCTTCAACTACTTTGCGAAGCGAAGGAAATAGAAACTCGAGTTTTTTTATGACGTAATTAGCCGAAAACAAAGCAAAAGCTGCCACCAATCCACCGGAAAGCGATGAATCAGAACCGACCATCGCATTTTGAACGGAGTTCGAAATCAATAAGATAAACACAAGGTCCACGACAGACAATTGTGCAAATTCTTTCTTCCCAAAAAGACGAATAGCCGCCACGATGAATACGTAGACGGCTATTGACTTGAGGGCGATGATGACAAAGCCTTCCATATTATTTTTTCTTTTCGGCTGCCATAACCATTGAAAGGTTATTCTTGGCAGCTAAATCATAAACATCCGTTAAATCCTGAACCGTTCTCGATTTATCAATAGAGATAATCAAAGAGTTGGCTTTTTTCGTTTTTAAGATTTCTTTCAATTGACCATCTACCTGATCCAATGCAAATGGCTGTGCATTTCCATCAATGAAGAAGTTATTGCTCGCATCAACAGAAACTCGAATGGACTCCACTACGGGTGGTGTTACTTTCGTTGAATCAGCTTTTGGTAACAATAAACGAATCGCATCTGGAGATGCTAAGGTCGAAATCATTAAGAAAAACATCAATAGAAAAAATAGAATATCCGCTAGGGCGCCTGTTTCTACTTCCGATGCTTCTCGTTCGCGCTTTCTAAAATTCATAGGATAATTTATTTTTTATTGGCTGGCTTGTGTAACAAGTCAATGAAATCCATAGCTACAATTTCCATTTTGTTGATCGAACGATCAATCATCGTCGTCAACAAGGTATACATGACATAAGCAATGATACCAACAATCAAACCTGATGCAGATGTCACCATCTTCTCGTAAATACCTGAGGCAATCGTTGAAATTTCGATTTTATTCGATGTCGAGATGTTGTGGAATGTACGAATCATACCCGTTACCGTTCCCAAAAATCCAAACATAGGTGCAATACGAGCAATCGAACTTAAAATACCTAAGTTCTTCTCCATGTTGTAGATTTCCAACTTTGCTTTGTTCTCAATCGCGTCTTCAATATCACGAATTGGAGAACCTAAACGGCCTAATCCACGCTCTAACAAGTTGGCAATTGGGAATTTTGAGTTTTTGCAATAGGTGACAGCACCTTGAATATTGCCAGCTAATAGCAATTCATTGATGTTGTGAAGAAAATTCTCATCAATACGAGATGTCTTACGAATGTATAAGTAACGCTCAATGAATAAAAACAAGGCAGCTGTAAACAAGAATAAAATCGGATACATCACGTATCCCCCTTTTTCCAATAAACTTAATACAGTGAATTCCTCGACTTGAGCAGCATCTAACAGAATAAAATTAAGATGTGAAGACATATAGCTTTGTTGAAAATTTTAATGATTTAATATAAACTTAAAGTTGGCCAAAATTATTGTCTTTTTCAAAAAAATTGCCCGCATTTATTCAAATAATTATTGAATGCTGTACCAATAGCCTTCTTTGAGACTATTCATGGACATCCACAAATCGTTAATAGATGTTTTACCAAGCACCTGAGCAATCAGGTGATTTGCATAGGGGAGCATGCTCGCACGAAAGGCCTTCATCCCAGGAATCAATTGTCTTTCTGTTATGGTCAAATTGGCCATTTGGTCCATTAAGTCAAAAAAAGCAACCAAATCCAATGGATTAGCTTTGTCCATTTGCGTCAAATGCCCTTGCGCCAATTGAATATCCGCCAAAGTCTCAAAAGCACCTGCAGCACCAATCAAATGAACAGGACGATGTTCTTCACAAGCCGCATACAAGGTAGTTAAACCGGACTGAATGTAGGCGTCCAACTCTTTTGCTATGGCTTTATGATACTCCCCATCGAGGTTAAAAAGCGATTGCAATTTCAGCCCACCTAATTCCAAGCTCGTTTTAAACAAAATCGTTTGGTCTTGGAAGAGAATAAACTCTACACTACCACCGCCGATATCCATCACCAAAGAAACTTCATTCCAAGGATCTGGCAATGAATGCCGAATGCCCTGAAAAATATAATCGGCCTCTTGAATTCCTGATATCACTTGAATAGGTATTTCCAATTGCGTTTCAACGAATTCAATAAAAGCACCTGAATTTTTCGCATTCCGCAGAATACTAGTCCCAATTCCTTGTATGGAAACACAGCCCTTATCTTGGGCATGCCAACGAAATCGTTCTAAAGCCTCCAAGGCTCTTGCCATGGCATCTAATTGCAAAAGGCCCGTTTCCATGGCCCCCTTACCTAAACCAACTGGACGGTGATCTTCATATAACACGTTCATCTTTCCATCCGATGAATCTTTTTCAGCAATTAATAGCTGAAAAGTATTCGTACCTAAATCAATAATCGCGCGCGGCTTTGGCATCCTGTAAGGGTTTGGAACAAAAGTACATCGAAAGGCTGTTTATTAAAAAACAATTCGTAATTTAGAACCTATTCCAACCCAAATTTCCTAGATGCTGGATCCTGAATTTGATGACCATAAGGAGGATATTCAATCTTCGTTAAATCGCTTCGAAAAAATGCTCAATGAGGATGAGAATTCATTCTTCGATTTGGACACGTTGGAGCAAATCGCGGAACATTATTTCATCCAAGGAAAATTCGACGAAGGCTTAAAAGCCTGCAACATTGGCTTAGAACATTTCCCTTATACATTAGAATTAATTACGCTAAAAGCCCAAATTTTGGGCGAAATGCAGCAAGCAGAAGCTGGATATGAGTTGATCGAAAACGCGATGCTGCTCTTCCCTACCGACCTCGACTTATTGATGGTAAAAGGTTCACTTTTGAGCCAATTAAAGCAACATGAGAAGGCCGTGGAGATTTTCCTCCATATTTTGGAATATGCAGAAGAAAAAGATGACGTCTATTTCCGGTTGGGCCTGTGTTATTTAACTTGGCCAAAACCGCGAGAAGCAGTGGATATGTTCAAGAAATCCCTGGAACACAATCCTGAGAATGAGAATGCGATTGTTGAGCTAGCGAATGCATTAGACGAAATTGGAAAAATTGAGGAGAGTATCCCCTATTATGAAAAGTTTATCGACCAAGATCCCTTTTCCTACACGGCATGGTACAATTTAGGCATAGCTTTTTCCAAACAAAAAAAATACGAAAAGGCGATTGATGCTTACGAATATTCGTTGGCGATTGAGCCCACTTTTGCCTCTTCCCTATTCAATTTAGGCAACACCTATATGAATTTGGAGGAATATGTGAAGGCGGAGGAAGCCTATCGACTCTGCCTACAACATGACGAACCGAATCCGGAGTTATATTGTTGTTTAGGTGCCAGTTTAGAACGCCAAAAACAATTTAATGAAGCACTAACGTATTATAAAGATGCGGTCAAAATTGATCCACTTTGGGACGAAGGATATTATGGATTGGCCGTTTGCTTAACGGAATTAGACAAATGGTTTGAGTCCTTGCATTTTCTCAAAAAGGCAATCAAGCTGAATGAGACAAATCCCCTATATTGGACGGGATTGGCAGATGTGGAAGCTTATTTAGGCAATTCCATCTCAGCAGATGAGGCCTTTCAAAAATCCCTTGAATTAGATTCTTTCTTTGCACCTACCTGGGTAAAATGGGCACAAATGCATTTTGAATTAGGCGATTATGAAAAATCTGCCGACATCATGTTATCCGCCATCGATGAATTACCAGAAGAGGCCGAATTGTATTATCGTTCTGCCATCTTTTTAATTAAAGCAGCACAGTTTAAGGAGGCCTTTCATTTCTTGGAAACTGGATTAATGCTGGACTATGACAAACACGTCCTCATTTTCGATTATTTTCCAAATTTGGAAACCCAGAAAGCCATTTTCAAGTTAATCCAGCAATACAAGAAATAAGCTTTTTCCAATTGCCCCGATTTTCTGCCACTTATCCAAAAGCTTGCGCCTGATAAATCAACTTCATTAAATTCGTAAAATTTATAACTGTTTCTCATGAAAAAACTACTCTACACAGGTTTGGCGGTACTCTGCCTAGGAAGTAGCGCATTTGCACAGCAAAAGCCAAAATCCTTACCCATTCCCGAAAAAGTCACAGCGGCTGAAGGGATTACGGAATACAAATTAGCCAATGGCCTACGGGTTTTATTATTCCCAGACCCATCCAAACAAACCATCACGGTTAATATCACGTATTTAGTTGGCTCACGCCACGAAGGATATGGAGAAACCGGAATGTCCCATTTGTTGGAACACATGGTATTCAAAGGAACCAAAGAAAAACACAAAGAAGTTGCCAAAGAAATTTCGGATCACGGAGCTCAATTCAATGGAACAACTTGGCTAGATCGTACGAATTACTTCGAGACATTTGCCTCAACAGATGAAAATTTAGATTGGGCATTGGATATGGAGGCAGATCGCATGATCAACTCGCGTATTGCTAAGAGCGAACTAGAAACCGAAATGACTGTTGTTCGCAATGAGTTTGAAAGTGGAGAAAATGATCCGGGTTCTGTCCTCATGGAACGGGTTGTTTCAACAGCATTTTTATGGCACAACTATGGTAACTCAACAATCGGAGCTCGTACTGACATTGAAAAAGTGCCAATCGAAAATTTACAAGCATATTACCGCAAATATTACCAACCCGATAATGCAGTTCTTTTGGTTGCGGGTAAATTTGACTCAGCTAAAACATTGAAATTAATCAATGAGAAATTTGGAGTCATTCCACGCCCAGAGCGCGTGTTAACCCCAACATTCACGGCAGAACCGACACAAGATGGCGAGCGTGAAGTAATTTTACGTCGTGTAGGCGATGTTCAACAGGTAGGAATGGCTTATCACATTCCATCTGGTTTACATCCGGATTTCATAGCTTGTGATGTATTGGTTGACTTATTAACTGACTCACCTTCGGGTCGTTTATACAAAGCCCTAATCGATACAAAAAAAGCCTCAAGTCAATTTGGATATACATTTCAATTAAAAGAGCCAGGCTTGGTATATTTTGGCGCAGAGGTGTTGAAAAACAAATCAATAGACTCGGTTAAAAACATCATGATTGAAACGATTGAGCAATTCGCCAAAAAGGCTCCTTCACAAGAGGAAGTGGATCGAATCAAGACAAAAGGGATTAAAAACATTGAATTATTATTGAACAATGCACAACGTGTCGGTGTAGGTTTATCAGAATACATTGCACAAGGAGATTGGCGCTTATTATTCCATACGCGCAATTTATTGGAAAAAGTAACGGCAGCAGATGTGCAACGCGTAGCTGAAAAATACTTCAGATCAGCGAATCGGACTTCAGGAATCTTCTATCCGACTGAAAAACCAGTGCGTGCCGAAATTCCAGAAGCTAAAGATGCATCTGAGATATTGAAAGACTTCAAAGGAAAAGCAGCGGTTGCAGAAGGAGAAGCATTTGACCCATCACCGAGCAACATCGATGCACGTACAAAAACGGAGAAAATTGCAGGTATTTCTTTAGCCTTATTACCTAAGAAAACACGTGGAAACTCGGTTTATGCACGCTTAACCTTACGTTTTGGGGATGAGAAATCCTTGCTGGGAACAGCAACTGCAGCAGATTTAGCGGCAGATATGTTAACGAAAGGAACGGCAAAACATACACGCCAACAGTTCCAAGATGAATTGGATAAATTAAAGGCTCGCGTTTCCATTTCAGGTGAGGCGCGTCAGGCGAATGTATCCATTGAAACCACGCGGGAGAATTTATTGCCAGCCTTACAATTGGTTGCTGAGGCATTGAAACAACCCATATTCCCAGCGGATGAATTCGAGAAATTGAAGCAAGAGAACTTGACGCAAATTGAAGGTCAAAAATCAGAACCACAAGCGAAGGCAATGGATGTCTTAGGACAATGGCGTTCAGGTCATTTCCCTAAGAATGATGTGCGTTACCAACCGACAATGGCTGAACAAACAGAACGATATACAGCTGCTAAATTGGAGGAAGCTGTAGCGTTCTACAAAGGGTTCTATGGCGCTTCGAATGCGACCTTCTCTGCAGTAGGAGACTTTGATGAAGCAGCAATCAAATCATTCATCAAAACAGAATTAGCGGATTGGAAATCTCCAAAAGCCTTTACTCGTATACCGGAGAAATTCCACGAAAATGGAGGTCAGGTGAAATCAATCGAAACGCCCGATAAGGCCAATGCCTTTTTCTTAGCTTACCAACCTTTGAAAATCTCTGATTCGGATCCGAATTATGCGGCTTTAGAGCTAAGCAATTACATGCTAGGCGGTGGAAGTGGCTTGAGTTCTCGCTTAATGAACCGAATTCGCCAGAAAGAAGGTTTATCGTATGGCGTTGGTTCTCAATTCGTGGCAAGCCCATTGGATCAATCAGGCGCATTTTTAGGTTATGCGATTTACGCTCCCGAAAACATTGCCAAATTAGAGGCGGCTTTCAAAGAGGAAATTGAGAAAGTTTTGAAGGAAGGCTTTACGCAGAAGGAAATCGATGAAGCAAAGAAGTCTTGGATTCAAGCCAAACAAGTGACTCGGTCTCAAGATAATGCCCTGGTAGGAACAATCAATAGTAATCTATACCTAGGCCGTAACTTAAAATGGTCAGAAGATTTAGAAAACAAGGTGAAGAATTTATCTTCAGAACAAATTCTAGAAGCAACGCGTAAAACAATTGACTTGACAAAGATGTCTTTCATCAAAGCAGGTGATTACGAAGGCGCTGCTAAAAAGATGGCTGAGAAAGCAAAAAACACCCCGTCAGAATCTGGCGCAGTGGGTGGAGCACCGAAGCAATAAAACAAAAAGAGCCATTCATCGAACGGCTCTTTCTTTCAATAAAAAAGGAGCCTTTCGGCTCCTTTTTTATTAACAATACTCTTCAAAAACACCTTCCAAATGCTGAGCGATTAATGCTGCAGAACGACCCTCTATGTGGTGACGCTCTACAAAATGCACTAACTCACCATCTCTAAATAAAGCAATTGATGGAGATGATGGAGGATAAGGCAATGTATATTCACGTGCCTTTTGCGTAGACTCTTGATCCACTCCCGCAAACACCGTTGCTAAATTCGTTGGCTTTTTCGCTGAAGCAGCAACCGCCGCTTTCACACCCGGACGTGCAGTAGATGCTGAACACCCACAAACCGAATTGATAAATAACAAGGTTGTACCTGGCTTTGCCATGGTATCTTCCACTTCTGATGCCGACTTCAATTCTTGAAATCCACCTTCTACGATATCCATCCGCATGGGATGTACTAAATGTTCTGGATACATATTATTTCTATTTTAATTTGCTAAACATACTTACATAAAACCAAGTTCCAATTTGGCAACCTCCGACATCATATCTTGCGAATAGGGAGGGTCAAACGTTAATTCAACCGATACTTCCGCGATGCCCTCTACCTCGCGAACAGCCTTCTCAATATCGACAGGAATACTCTCCGCGGATGGACATGAAGGAGATGTCAATGTCATCAAAATATAGACATTATTGACCGGGAATATCTTGATCTCATAGATTAAGCCCAACTCATATACGTCCACGGGTATTTCGGGGTCATATACCGTCTTGATCGCTTTTACTACCTCTTCTTTTAATTCTGCTTCCGTCATGCTGTATTTACTTAAGCGATTGCATGAAATGCAACAGCGAAATTTTTCATTTGTTTTACCATGGCAACTAAACCATTCGAACGAGTCTGTGCCAAATGCTGAGCCATTCCAATCTGATCAATAAAATACAAATCAGCTTGCATAATCTCAGCTGCCGTATGATTCGATAGCACACGAATCAACATGCTAATCATGCCTTTGACAATAATAGCCTCCGAATCTGCATAGAAAATAACTTTATCACCTTGCTTTTCCGCGTGTAACCAAACCTTGCTTTGACAACCTTTGATCACATTTTCCTCCGTTTTGAAGGCCTCATTCATGGGGGATAATTTCTTCCCTAAATCAATCAAATACTCATATTTATCAGCCCAGTCATCAAAAAGACCAAACTCCTCAATTAATTCGTCTTGGATTTCCTTTATTGTTGCCATATTAACTCAACATCATAATCGTACGTTTCAAGGCCTTCACAAACAAATCGATTTCAGATTTAGTATTGTAAAACGCAAAGGACGCCCGACAAGTTCCTACTAATTCATAACGAGCCATCAA
>JBDLUL010000106.1:0-5369 GCA_039805345.1 Bacteroidota bacterium
CCTGCGCGCGAAGAAGCTCCACGCAATTTTGAGCCACGTGAAGAACGTAAGTTTACGCCAAGAGATGATGATCGTGGACATTCAACGAAATTTTCGAAACGCGATACATTTAAACCTCGTAACCGCCATGATCAGGCACCTGCCTTTTCTCCTGCGTATAAATTAGATCGTTACAAGGAAACAGCGCCTGCCAAAATTCAAAAGAAAATTGCGCAGATTGAGCGTCGTGGAGATGATGTTCGCTTAAATCGGTTCATCGCGAATGCAGGAATCTGCTCGCGTCGAGATGCGGATAAATTAATTGAAGCCGGAGAAATCAAAGTAAATAATAAGGTTGTGACCGAAATGGGTTACCAAGTTGGGCCTACAGATGTCGTGAAATACGGTAACCGTCGCTTGAATCGCGAGAAGCCAGCTTACGTATTATTGAATAAGCCTAAAGACTTTTTAACAACTACAGAAGATCCCGCCGATCGTAAAACAGTCATGGAACTCGTGAAAAATGCGGGCGATGCGCGTATTTATCCAGTAGGACGTTTGGACCGCAATACAACGGGTTTAATTCTTTTAACGAATGATGGTGAGTTGGCGGATAAGTTGACGCACCCTTCAAATGAAATCGAAAAGATCTACCAAGCAGAATTAGACAAACCTTTGACCGACGAAGATTTTGAAAAAATCAAGGAAGGCTTGAAGCTGGAAGACGGAGAGATTAAAGTAGATGATTTGGCTAAAGTAACTCCGGATGGATATGTGATTGGAGTGAAAATTCACTCGGGTAAAAACCGCATTGTGCGCCGGATATTTGAGCACTTAGGTTATGAGGTGACTAAACTGGATCGTACGACCTTTGCGGGTCTGACGAAAAAAGATTTGCCACGTGGAAGCTGGCGTTACCTAACGGAGCGCGAGTTAGTCAAGTTGAAATACTTGTTGTAATAACTAGCAAAAGAAAAGGCCCAGCGAAAACTGGGCCTTTTTTTATGTTCAAAGCGAATTGCTTAGATGTTCATTAACGATTCGCGACGTCTCATTTTTCCTGCTGGAATACCAAACATCATTTTGAAACGACGACAGAAATAAGCGGTGTCTTTATACCCAACTTCAGAGCCAATCGCGCGGATTGATTTCTTCGTTGTACGTAACAAGCCTACAGCTGCTTCCATGCGTTGGTATTCGATGTAATCTTGAGGATTAATTCCTGTCAACATTTTGAAATATTGACCTACGTAATCTTCGGAGACATTTGCAACGTTCGCAAGGACTTTGTTTGATAAATCCCCGCCGATATGATCTTTGATGTAAGCGAAAATATCAATTAAACGAGGATCTTTGAAATAGGTACTGTTGGTAGCTAATTGCTCAACGAATAAACGGTTTTGGATGATGTAACGAATGACCTCGATAACGATTTCTTCCGTTTTGATCTTGATGATTCGGCCTTTGCCGATTTCATCCGACATATCCTCCAATAAAATTTCTTTAATCGTCTGTGCGAGCTTTTCGTCCTTTTTAATTAGGAAAGGAGGGATGTCTAGGGATGTAAAAAAATTAACTGAGTCGAAAACTTTTGCTTCAAAAGCCACCATGCCAAAAGAGTTGTCATGTGAGCCAATATTTTGCGAATCCATGTTCAAATCGAAGTACAATTCGCGATGCGTCATGAACTCTTCGTTGTTAACAGCTTTCGGTTTTTCTGCGTTTCCGTAAGTTACGCTGACCATTTTGCCACCAGGGATAAAAAGCATGTCACCTTCTTCTACCGGTGTATCTTCTTCGCCAAATGAAACTTCGCCTTTGTACAATATCAAGAGCGAGTTTTCCACATCGTAATAATTCTTAATACGAATAGGTTGTAATATTCTTATGTTTCGTGCTTTGATGAATTTGACCCCAAGGGACTCAATGATCTTGTTGTAATCTTCCATTTTATTGCTGATTATCCACCGAAAAACACGGTTTTAACTTTTTAATTTGGACAAAACTAATAAATCAGATAATAATTCCAAATTATTTTATATTAATTTTTGTCCGTTTGCCTAAATGTGCCGACCCGTATTAATTGTAATATACCTATATATCCCGCTGGCGGGGTGGTGGCGGTTTGAATTTCTGTGCTATTCTGTTTTTTATAATTATTTTTAGGGGGAGCAGAAATTTGATATAAAATAAATAATTAGGTCATTTTTTATCTGTAAATTTGTTTTCTAGAGCATGTATAGCTTTATTATTTCCCCTATTTGAAACACCATGGGACTATTTAACTTCCTGACCAAGGACATCGCCATTGATTTAGGTACAGCGAATACCTTAATTATTCACAAAAATCAAGTTGTTGTTGACGAGCCGTCGATTATTGCTTTAGACCGGAACACAAATAAAGTGTTAGCTGTGGGTCGACAAGCCATGATGATGCATGAGAAAACAAATGACAATATTAAGACGATCCGACCATTGAAAGATGGGGTAATTGCCGACTTTACCGCTGCCGAATTAATGTTGCGCGGATTAATCAAAATGTTAGATCGCGGAAATTCATTTTTCTCGCCAGCATTGCGCATGGTAATCTGTATTCCTTCTGGGATTACGGAGGTTGAGAAACGTGCGGTAAAAGATTCAGCTGAGCACGCAGGTGCTCGTGAGGTGTACATGGTGCATGAGCCTATCGCAGCAGCGATTGGTATCGGTATTGACATTGAGCAACCGAATGGTTCCTTGGTCGTTGATATCGGAGGAGGAACAACCGAGGTTGCCATTATCTCATTAAGCGGTATCGTAGTAGAAAACTCGATTCGTGTAGCGGGAGATGAATTTACCCGTGACATTAAAGATTATTTGTTGCGCGAGCACAAATTGGTCATTGGTGAGCGTTCAGCAGAACAAATTAAAATCCAAGTGGGAGCTGCTTTGCCAGAATTGGAAAATCCACCAGCAGATTTTGAAATTCGTGGTCGTGATCAAATGACAGGTATCCCCAAAGAAATCTTGATTAATTATTCTGAAATCGCATACGCCTTGGATTCTTCTATCACGAAGATTGAGGTTGCCATCATGGAAACGCTTCAACGTGCTCCGGCAGAACTTTCTGGTGATATTTTCCACAACGGTATTCATTTAGCTGGTGGTGGTGCGATGTTACATGGTTTGGACAAGCGTATTGAAAAGAAAACGCAATTGAAAGTTCACGTAGCAGATGATCCATTAAAAGCTGTCGTTCGTGGTACGGGTGAAATCTTGAAAAACCTAGAGAAATACAAGCCTGTTTTAATTACCTAGTTTTCTATCGCGATAACTCATGATTCAATTGTTCCAATTTTTAGCGCGTCAAAGGGTTATCCTTTTGCTATTGTTGCTAGAATTGGTCAATGTTTGGGCTGTTTTTAAGTACAATGCCTATCAGCACACGCTTTATTTTAATACGACAAATCAGTGGGCGGCCTCCATTCTAGCTACTACGCAGGAGGTAAAAACCTATCACCAACTTCGTATCGTCAATGGTACGCTGGCACAGGAAAATGCACAATTACGTACGGAATTGTTGCGTTTAAAAAGTCAGCAGCAACCCCTTACAAAACTCCCCTATTACGTAAGTGAGGCGATGTTGAATCGCTATCAAGCCGTAGCCAGTCGGGTCATTGACCAATCCACACGCATGTCGCAGAATTATTTGACGATCGACAAGGGCCGTTCGGATGGAATTTTGCCAGGTATGGCCGTGATATCTTCTACCGGAATTGTGGGGAAGGTTATGTCTTGTACGGATCATTTAGCCTTGGTTGTTTCAGTCTTGCATACGAGTAATTCGGTTTCTGCCAAATTAAAACGCAGTGGTGAGTTAGGCTACATCAAGTGGCCAGGTTATCAAAGCGAAGTTGCCGACATGATGGATGTGTCCAAATACAAAAAGGTTGTCAAAGGAGATACCGTAGTTACCTCAGATTATAATGCCGTTTTTCCGCCAAATATCCCGATTGGAATCGTTGCAAAAGTTGGCCTGGAAAAAGATGATACTTTCCATGATATTAAGGTTATGCTTTTTACGCAGTATGCCACTTTGCAATATGTGTATGTGATTAAGAATCGTTTGGCAGGCCAGCAGGCACAATTAGAAACGACTAAACCGAAATCAGAATAAGATGAACTTCACATTTAATTATAAATGGTTTTTCTCGGTCGTTTTTGCCATCGCCATTCAGGTGTTGTTTTTACGTGACATTGCCATCGCCAACGTGGCATTTTGTTTCATTTATACGTGGTTTTTAGTAAAAGCTCCTATGCAAACAAATCCGTTGTTATTGCTTTTGGGCGCAATGACGGTCGGTTGGCTAATCGATATTTTTTATAACACTCATGGGATGCATGCATTTGCTTGTGTACTCGTTGCTTGGCTACGTCCTGTATATTTTCGAATTCTTACTCCTGCCAATGGCTACGATGAACGGTCTAGCATTTCATTAGCTGAAATGAAATGGCTTTGGTTCTTTCCGTATTTGTTCCTCATGTTGATGTCGCACCATTTGCTGCTTTTTATCTTAGAAGCAGGCGATTGGACATTAATCGGCTATAGTGTTTTGAAAGCTCTGTCTTCTACCCTATTGGGGATGGCCGTATTCGGCATTCTGGAGTTTTTCAACCGACCTGAATAGGTCTTTTTGGCAGATTTATTTTTGGTCTTAGATTTGTAGGCGTTAGCTCGCACATATCATATGCGATGTGCCTAATTGCCTAACATGGAAATACCTACACAATCGGTTTCGTCATCTCAAGCTAATGCGCAAGCGCTATTTGAGAAAGAATTTATGCCGCACCTCGATGCGATGTATAATTTTGCACTCCGTTTAACGAATGATGAGGATGATGCACAGGATCTTGTTCAAGATACATGCATGAAAGCTTTTCGTTTCATTGATTCCTTCGAGCCCGGGACCTATGCCAAAGCCTGGTTATTTCGTATTCTGAAAAATAATTTCATTAATGATTACCGGAAAAAATCCCGCGGACCCGCGAAAGTTGAGTTCGAATGGGTCGAGCAGTCTTTCTCGGGAGATGAAGACCAGGAGCCAGCTTCACATGCTGATTTACATGCGGAAACGGTCAACGAAATGCTTGGAGATGAAATTACCGCAGCGATACAAGCTTTACCCGTGGACTTTCGAATGATCATTATTCTCTGTGATTTGGAAGAATTTAGTTACGAGGAGATGGCGCGTATCTTGGATATCCCGATTGGGACAGTGCGCTCACGACTGCATCGTGCACGCGCTATATTGAAGGAGAGTTTAGCCACCTATGCAAAAAGTAAAGGGTATCACTGACAATGTGTCATTCATTAGAAATGAACTTTTTATCCCTTCCTTGTTGTTAAAAAA
>JBDLUL010000107.1:0-2927 GCA_039805345.1 Bacteroidota bacterium
CCTGCATTGCGTACTTTTTTAGAGGCAGGTGGTGACATCATCACAATCGGTTCAAGTGCTAATCTAGCTTATCATTTGAATTTGCCTGTTAAAAACGCCTTGGTTGAGGTTGTTGCTGGCAAAGAAAAAGATTTGCCCGGCGAGAAGTTTTATATTCCGGGTAGTGTCATGCAAGTGGCCGTGGATAATACGGTGGAGGCCAACTGGGGAATGACGTCTACCGCAGATGTTTATTTCAGTGCGAGTCCCGTGTTTAATTTGTCGGCAGAGGCTATCGCACATGGTAGCTTAATTCCGTTGGCTTGGTATGCATCTGACAAAACCTTGCGCAGTGGCTGGGCCTTTGGCCAAACGTACTTGCAGGATGGCATCGCAGCTTTTCAAGCCAAAGTAGGCAAGGGAAATTTGTTCGTATATGGTCCTGAAGTCACCTTTAGAGGCCAAACACACAATACCTTTAAGATGGTGTTTAATCAATTATTTGAACAGCGTCCATAATTAGCGATCATTGAAAAAGATATTACCCGATATGAGAAAATTAGTCCTATTTTTTGTTTTACTCAGCCTAGCTGCCCATGCGCAAATCGCTGATAAAATCAAGTTGATGAAGGCCCACACAGGCTATTTTAATTTTTATGTCGACGAGTCGACGGACAAAATTTACCTAGAAGTCAACAAACTCAATGAGGAGTTTTTATACGCTTATTCGCTTGCGGAAGGGGTAGGGAACAATGACCTAGGTCTCGATCGAGGACAGTTAGGGAATGAGCAGGTAGTATATTTCGAAAAACAGGGGAATAAACTTTTTCTGGTACAGCCCAATACGCGTTATCGAGCCAATACGAAGAACGCTTTGGAGAAAATTTCGGTGCAGCAGGCCTTCGCAAAATCCGTATTGTTTGGATTTAAAATCGAACATGCGAGCAATGGGTCTTATTTCATCGATTTTACAGACTTCCTCATGCAAGATGTGCATGGCGTTTTGAAACGCTTAGCGCAGGCTAAACAAGGAACGTATAGCTTGGATAAGTCCAAGAGTTCGCTTGCGCTGGAACGTACCAAATCATTTCCCAAGAACACGGAATTCGAAGCACGGCTAACTTTTGCAGGAAATGGGACGGGGGCTGAAATTCGTTCGGTGGCGCCGAATGCCGATAACGTGACGGTTATAGAGCATCATTCATTGATTGAATTGCCGGATGCCAACTATGAACCACGTCTTTTTGATCCTCGTTCAGGTGCCAATGCCATCACTTTTCAAGATTATGCCTCGCCTGTTCAAGAAGTCATTGAGAAAAAATGGATTACGCGGCATCGCTTAGCCAAGAAGGATCCGAGCGCAGCGGTCAGTGAAGCTATCAAGCCCATCATTTATTACTTAGACAACGGGACGCCAGAACCGATTCGTTCCGCGTTGATGGAAGGGGGACGCTGGTGGAACCAAGCCTTTGAGGCGATTGGTTACAAGGATGCTTTTCAAATTAAATTACTACCTGAGGATGCGGATCCAATGGATGTGCGCTATCATGTAATACAGTGGATACACCGTTCGACGCGCGGCTGGTCTTATGGTGCGAGTATCGCCGACCCCAGAACCGGTGAAATTATGAAAGGCCATGTCAGCTTGGGTAGCTTACGAATTCGCCAAGATTTTCTCATCGCGCAGGCTTTGATGCAAGCGCCATTTGCGTTGGATGGAAGTCAAAATGGACCGATGCTCGCGATGGCCTTGGCCCGCATCCGGCAGCTTGCAGCACATGAAATTGGGCATACATTGGGTTTTGCGCATAATTACGCGGCCAGTGCCCGTGGGAATACAAGTGTCATGGACTATCCTCACCCACAAATCGCGTTCAAAGGCGATCAAATGGATTTCAGTCATGCCTATGACACCAAAATAGGGGAATGGGATAAAGTCTCCGTGGATTATGCATATGGTGCTCACAAGACACAAGAGGAACTAAATCAAGTGATTGATACGGCCTATGAAAAAGGCCTTCGATTTATTACGGATGCAGATGCCCGAAATCCGGGTGGTGCCCACATCTATGCGCACCTTTGGGATAATGGAAAGACTATCGTAGACGAATTGAAGCATATCTTGGCGGTACGCCAAAAGGCGATTTCCAATTTTTCAGTGAACAATATTCGAACCAATGAGGCATATTCACATTTAGAGGACGTATTTGTGCCTTTGTATTTTTTACATCGGTATCAGACAGAAGCCGTATCCAAAATCATCGGAGGTTCTGAATACAATTATGCCGTTCGTGGGGGAAAGGAATTGGTTTTAGCGGCTGCGCCATTTGCATTGCAATGGGATGCACTTCAAACGCTGACAAGCACATTAGATGCGCAAAATTTGGCAATTCCCAAGGAGAAGCTTGCTTTATTTCCGCCACGCGCCTTCAATTATGAACGTACGCGGGAATCATTTAAGGGGAAAACAGGAATTACTTTTGATCCCTTCGGGGCAGTGGAGTCGGCTGCCGACTTTACCCTCGACTTTCTCTTACATCCGGATCGATTATCCAGGTTGGTCGCAAATAAGGCCGTTGACCCGAAACAACTAGGATTAACTGAAACGTTGCAAGGTCTGACCAAGGCTACGATTTACAAGATACA
The DNA here is from genome assembly GCA_039805345.1 of Bacteroidota bacterium. Classification (GTDB taxonomy): domain Bacteria; phylum Bacteroidota; class Bacteroidia; order Cytophagales; family Spirosomataceae; genus Aquirufa. The sequence goes on from JBDLUL010000107.1 coordinate 2,626, forward strand.
GGTAGATTCTTATTTGAATGCCACGCAAGAAACCATCAATTTTAAAGTCCTTTCAGCGTTGTTGAATGTTTTAAACGCACCTACGATTTCACCTTTAGCTGCGGCGGAGGTGCAGGAATGTGTCCATCAAATTCGGGACTATTATGCAAAGTCGCCCCGCGTCATGGCGAAGTACATGGTGCAGTCGATTGATCAGTTCAAGGCAAATCCGAATGATTGGAAACCGATGCAAACACCTACCATTCCGGATGGCGCGCCGATTGGTATGGATTGCATGAATTAGGCATAAATAAAGCACCTCG
>JBDLUL010000108.1:0-27319 GCA_039805345.1 Bacteroidota bacterium
GCTACGATCTCTATGAAAATCGTTCCAATGCTTTGTGGTTCATCTTTCAAAAACAAAGGTGTTCAAACAATGTTGGATTATGTAATGGCAATCTTACCATCTCCGATGGACAAAGAGGGCGTTAAAGGAACTCACCCAGATACGGGCGAAGAAATTTTGCGCAAGCCAAGTGAGACTGAGCCTTTCGCGGCTTTAGCCTTTAAAATTGCAACTGACCCTTACGTAGGTCGTTTATGTTTCATCCGTGCTTATTCAGGTGGATTAGATTCAGGTTCTTATGTATTGAACAACCGTTCAGGAAATAAGGAGCGTATCTCTCGTATCTTCCAAATGCACGCTAACAAGCAAAACTCGATCGAGCGTTTAGGTGCTGGTGATATCGGAGCGGTAGTAGGTTTCAAAGACATCAAAACAGGGGATACTCTTTCTGATGAGAAACACCCAATCGTATTAGAAGCAATGGACTTCCCAGAGCCAGTTATCGGATACGCTATCGAGCCTAAGAAAACGGCTGATGCAGATAACTTCTCTAAAGCGATCACGAAGTTGATCGAAGAAGATCCTACGTTACAAGTTGAATCTAACGAAGAGACTGGTCAAACGATCATCAAGGGTATGGGTGAGCTTCACTTAGAGATCATCATCGACCGTATGCGTCGTGAGTTCAAGGTAGAAGTAAACCAAGGTGCTCCTCAAGTAGCTTACAAAGAGTCTTTAACTAAGACAACAGAACACCGTGAGGTTTACAAGAAACAATCAGGTGGTCGTGGTAAGTTTGCTGATATCGTATTTGAAATCGGACCAAGAGAAGATGACAAACCAGGTTTAGAATTCGTTAATAACATCGTAGGTGGTGTGATTCCACGTGAATTCATTCCGGCGGTTCAAAAAGGTTTCGAAGAAGCAATGAAAACAGGTGCTTTGGCTGGATACCCAATGGATTCAATGAAAGTTCGTTTATTCCACGGTTCATACCATGATGTCGATTCAGATTCATTATCATTTGAATTAGCAGCTCGTATGGGTTACAAAGAATCAGCGAAACAAGCAGGTGCTAAGTTGATGGAGCCTATCATGGCTGTTGACGTAGTTACTCCAGACGAATATACTGGACCTATCACAGGTGACTTAAACCGTCGTCGTGGTATCATGAAAGGTATGGATTCTCGCCAAGGAGCTGTTATCTTGAAGGCTGATGTGCCTCTTTCTGAATTATTCGGTTACGTAACAGATTTACGTACGATGTCTTCAGGACGTGCAACAGCTTCGTTAACGTTCTCTCATTACGAATTCGTTCCGCAAAACATTGCTGACGAAGTAGTTAAGAAAGCAAAAGGATTGTAAGATTCTTTAAGTATAGTAAAAGCCCGAACTTCACAGTTCGGGCTTTTTTTTGTGCGGTGGGTAAACGCTGCCGGGGTCTGCGACCCCGGCAGCGTTACCGCCCAAAGCTACGCAAAGCCAATTGCAAAACGTCCCAGAAAACTGATAATTTTAGGCTACAAAATAGCGCTTAAATGCCTGAATCGGCAACTCAATCAAACGATACGATAAGTAAGCTGATAAACCGAGTACCGTGATGGGAACGATATTATAAGGCAAATCTGGAATCGATATCCCCAAGCGTGCTGCGATTTGAAAAAACAAATCCGGCACCACCATATGATACAAATATAGCCCATAGGACATTTGACCTATCAAACGCAAAGGCTGCACGGATATTACACGCGACCATAGACCGGGCTGCAGGGCATAAAACAACAATGCCACCGAAACCATGGAAGTAAATGTTCTAAAGAACAACTGCCTGATTAGGTCGGCATCCGAATGTTTCAAGCACAACATCAGAAAGCAAAAGCCCACCGGAACGATCAATCGCTTAATCCATATGCCCACAAGTATGCCATGACCCGCCCGCATGTAATGGGCCAACAAAGCTCCCCAGGCAAAGGTGTCTACACAAGAAAACATACTAACTCCTAATCCCCCATAAACATGCACGGAGAAGTAACGATACACAACGCCAAAAATGACCGTAAACCACAAGAAATAAGCCCGAAAACGCACCGGTAGCAATAACATGCAAAGCGGCCAAAGCAAATAAAATTGCTCTTCCACAGCCAAGGACCAATAAGGCGATAAGGCATCTGCCCAATTGCCATGTAACTCAATCCAATAATTAACTAAATACGACCAATAATAACCTGGATGCGCATAAAAATCGGTATTGACCACGACAGAAAAACGCTGTAAAACCAACAACCCAATTAACACCAGGAAATAAATAGGAAAAATCCGGAGCGCGCGACGCGCAACAAAGTTCTTAAATGAACGAGCAAAAGTCCCCAAGGTCTGTTGTTCCATCAAAATATTGGAAATCAAATAGCCACTCAGCACGAAAAACAAAGTGACCCCGATCGGACCATTGGGCATCACATTAATCCCCTGCCCTTCCGGGAACCAATGATATACCAATACCAATAAAATCGCAAGAGCTCGTATGCCGTCCAGCGCAGGAATGTATTTCATAGCAACAAAACTAAGTAAAACCTCTTATCCTTCCTACAACCGCTTCATCCCCACAAAATATCTTTCGTCGAAAAGTTCCCACTTTATCAACGGAAGCATGTATTTTTGATTCGAATTTTTCTGATACCATGACAAAAATTATTGAGACCAACCATATTTCCAAACGCTACGTGATGGGAGAAGAGATTATCGACGCACTCAAAGACGTCACAATCTCCGTAAATAAAGGTGAATATGTTGCTTTCATGGGCCCATCCGGATCAGGAAAATCAACCCTTATGAACATCGTTGGCTGCCTAGATACGCCCAGCACCGGTTCTTATATCTTAAACGGCCAAGACGTTTCGACCATGTCGGAAAATGAATTAGCCGCCGTGCGTAACAAAGAAATTGGTTTCGTTTTCCAAACATTCAACCTACTTCCTAGACAATCGGCTTTAGAAAACGTAGCACTTCCCTTAATCTATGCAGGTTATTCCAAGTCAGAACGCACTAGAATTGCCATGGAAACGCTTAAAGGGGTTGGACTGGATAATCGGGCACTTCACAAGCCCAACGAGCTCTCAGGAGGCCAAAGACAACGTGTTGCCGTAGCGCGTGCCTTGGTGAACGACCCTTCGATTTTATTGGCCGATGAGCCAACGGGTAATTTGGATACGAAAACTTCTTATGAGATCATGGACCTTTTCGATCAATTACATAAAAAAGGCAATACCATCGTCATGGTTACCCACGAAGACGATATTGCCCAATATGCCCACCGAATCATTCGTCTACGCGATGGTATCGTAGAATCTGATACAATCAACCAAAACGTACGCAAAGTTCAAAAAATCTAACCCTTCACGCGGTCTGTTCCATAGGGTGCACGCTGCGAACGGCGTAGCCAACGATTGGCCTCCGCATTATTTACGAAATGTTCTTTCGTAGGGTCCCAAGTTAACTGACCCGGCACCTTCATGGCAATGTGCGTGATTAAACATACCGTACAAGCTCGATGACCCATTTCGATAGGGGAAATCGGCTCCTTACGTGATTCGATACAATCCAACCAGTTGCCATGCTGGTCATCCGAATGATACAAATGCAATTCATTCGTCCCAATCACCGACTCCAATATCTTCGGATCCGAAGCATCCAATGCCTTCGAACGCACTTTTGACGTCGGATCACTCGACGTAGCTGCATAATCCCCACGCGATACAAAGATCCAACCCTCGGAACCTTCATACCGGATCCCATTGGGAAATCCTCCCGATGTATACATCGTAATGCCATTTGCATATTCTGCCTTAGCCATGAAATCGCCATGGACATTCCACAAACCAGACTTTGGAAATTCAGCTACCGCCTCGACCGAAATAGGACCTGTATATTCCGTATCCATTCCCCAGGCTGCAGAATCGTAATGGTGCTGGCCCCAACCGGTAATCATCCCCGCTCCAAACTGCTCCATGCGCAACCAACCGGGGCGATCGTAACCCTTTTGCGGATGCACCGCTATCTCGGTGTATGGCATGTTGGGCGTAGATCCCAACCACATATCGTAATTAAATCCTTTGGGTATCGGCATCGCAGGCGCGGCTGGGCCTGAAGGATCTCCAGGTAAACCCACCTTCACCGTATGCAATTTCCCGATGCGGCCATTACGTACTAATTCAGCCGCAATGCGAAACTGTGCGGTGGAACGCTGTTGCGTTCCCACCTGTAAAATTCGGCCTGTTTTCTTGATGACCTCAGCCAATTGACGCCCTTCGTGAATTGTCAACGAGGTAGGCTTCTGCAAATAAATATCTTTCCCTGCCAAAGCAGCTTCCATCGCAGGCTGTGCATGCCAAAAGTCTGGCGTACTAATCATCACCGCGTCGATATCTTTATTCAATAACATCTCCCGGTAATCATCGTACATCTTCACATCGATGTAATTCGATTGACCCGTCTTTTTCGTGTAATACTCCTCCACCAATTGCTTGGTCTCTTCTGTACGATGCCGGTCCAGATCGCAAACAGCCATAATCCGCGCCTTATCAAACTTCCACGTTCCAGGTAAATCATGCGTGCGAGCAATCCGCCCACAACCGATTTGGCCGATATTAATCTTATTACTCGGCGCATCTTTTCCTCCCAAAACATGGGCCGGAACAATCGTTGGGAAACCCAAAGTTCCCACCGCCCCTAGGGCTAAGTTGTTAATGAAGTTTCTCCTTTTCATGCCTTGATGGATATATTGGTTGCATTTTTCTGAGCGATTAATGCTAACTCGGTTGATAAGAAACAATGCGCCTGAGTCATGGCTGTTTCCGTACGATTTAATACGTCATTGACCAACAATTCTCCATGTGGTAAATTGACATCCTTACAATCAATATACAACGTCTCTTTATTGTTCACAATATACAAATGACTTCCCGTCCCGTGTGGTGAGGCAATATCCGTATTCTTTCGAACCTCGATATAGCCATCGGTCCCCAGGATGGTCAGTCGGCCATCTCCCCAGGTATTCAGCCCATCCGGCGTAAACCAATCCACCCGGATATATCCCGAACCTTTATTACTCCGCAACATCAAATCGCCAAAATCCTGAAATTTTGGATATTGCGGATGGTGATGGTTTGCGATTTGCGAGGCGACGACTTCACCTTGTGTTGATCCCGTAAAATGTAAAAATTGATCTACTTGATGCGATGCAATATCCGTGATAATCCCTCCATAATATTTCGTATCAAAAAACCAATCCGGACGCGAATTGACACTCATGCGATGCGGTCCTGTCCCCAAGGTCTGCATGACTTTTCCAATTCTTCCTTGCGCGACCAATTGGCTTGCAAGCTCCGTCGCCTTGTTCTCAAAACGTTCACTGAATGAAATCGAATAGATGCGATTCGTTTCTTTTTGCACCTTACGAACCTCCGCTAATTGCTCTAAACTGATAATCCCAGGCTTATCAACCATGTAATCCTTCCCATGCTGCATGACACGTATTCCCAAGGGCGCGCGTTCATGCGGGGTAATCGAGCTTAAAACCAATTTAATCGAAGGGTCTTCTAATACCTCAGCCTCACTCTTCACCAATTTCGCTTGCGGGTAACGCTTCGCAAAATCCTTAATCAAATCTGGCTCTTTGGCATAATAGGAAACAAATTCTCCGCCCCCACGAATAATGGAATTCGCCATGGAATAAATATGGCCATGATTGATGCCCACCACACCGAATCGTAAACGCGGAGCGATAACTTTTTCAGGGGCAGCTGTAACAAAGGAAGAGGTAACGTCTTTGACGGATGGCATAAAGGCCAATCCACTTAACAAACTAGCGTCGTGAAGGAACTTCCGACGGTTCGAAGCATTCGATTTCATGTATGAATAGGTTTAAACTATTCCTAAAAGTAAAAAAAAATGCGAGCCTACTGAATATTGAACACAAAAAAAGCTGCCCATTTCTGAACAGCTTTCTTTTATATAAAAAAATCTCAAACCTATTTTTTCTTCTCTTTAACACGAGCAGCTTTTCCTTGCTTACCACGCATGTAGAATAAACGTGCACGACGCACTTTACCACGACGCAATACTTCGATTTTATCGATGTTTGGTGACAAGATTGGGAAGATACGCTCAACACCAATTCCGTTTGATACTTTACGCACAGTGAAAGACTCACCAGCACCTGAATTCTTGCGTTGGATTACCAATCCTTGGAAAACCTGAACACGCTCCTTGTTACCCTCACGGATCTTAACGTATACATTGATTGTGTCTCCAGCTGAAAATTCTGGATGCTCAGCTCTACGCGTTGCGTTTTCTGCTTCTACAAATTTAATTAAATCACTCATCTGACTTTTTATTTTGTGTAATATCAGCACTCAGCGGTCGCTTCGTACATAAAATTGCTGATTGGGTTGCAAAGATAGGAAAAATATTTCTTTCCAAAAACAATTGGCTACTTTTTACCTTTAATCGATTGAACAAAGTCAACAATCTCAACATGAAGATCTTGCGACTTACCCAATAACTTCACAAATGCACTTCCAATGATCGCTCCAGCTGCCGATTCCGACGCCTTCAAGAAACTCGCACGATCCGAAATACCAAAACCAATCAGGCGCGGATTTTTCAAATGCATCGCATTAATTCGATTAAAATAAACCTCCTGATCACTCGAAATTCCGGTCTTTGCTCCCGTCGTACTCGCCGACGAAACCATGTAAATGAAACCTTTGCTTATCGCATCGATTTGGGCAATGCGCGCATCCGTCGTTTGCGGCGTAATCAAAAAGATGTTATACAAACCGTATTGCTCAAAAATCGCTTGGTATTCCGACTCATATTCTGCCATAGGTAAATCTGGAAGTATTAAACCATCCACGCCTACTTCGGCACATTTTTTACAAAATGCTTCTACACCATATTGCAACACGGGATTAATGTAACCCATTAACAAAACCGGAACGTCCACCGTTTGGCGCATATCTTTCAATTGCTCAAACAAATGAGCCACGGACATCCCTTGATCCAAAGATACCTGGTTCGATTGTTGGATTGTCTCCCCATCTGCAACGGGATCCGAATAAGGCATACCGATTTCAATGATATCAACTCCACCAGCCTGCAAGGCATTCAAAACCGTCATCGTATCCCCAAAATTGGGATAACCCGCCGTCGCATATACATTCAAAATAGGCTCCGTCGCCTCCGCAAATAATTTTGTAATCCGATTCATCCTAGTCATTCAATTTTAAGTGCTGTTGATATGTTGACAAATCCTTGTCTCCTCTTCCTGATAAATTAACCACAATCACCTCATCCGGTTTAGCTCCTAATTTACCAAACACAGCCAGCGCATGTGCTGTTTCTAACGCCGGAATAATTCCTTCCAACACAGAACATTCAACGGCTGCATCCAATGCTTCTGAATCCGTTATACCAAAAAACCGTGCACGACCCGTTATCGATAAATTGGCATGCATCGGTCCGATGCCTGGGTAATCCAAACCTGCAGAAATCGAATAGGGTTCAATAACCTGACCATCTTCTGTCTGCATCAACAAACTCTTACTTCCATGTAAAACACCTGGTTTTCCTAAAAAAGTTGTGGCCGCTGAGTGACCTGAATCAACTCCTTTTCCCGCAGCCTCCGCGGCAATTAATTGAGTCCGAGGCTCATCCAAGAAATGGTAAAACGCTCCGGCTGCATTCGAACCCCCACCTACACAGGCAATCACATAATCCGGATAATCCCGACCTTCTTTCTCTTGCAATTGGCTACGCATTTCTTCGGAAATCACCGACTGGAATCGTGCCACCATATCCGGATAAGGGTGTGGGCCGACAACAGAACCAATGATGTAATGTGTGTCAACCGGATTGTTGATCCAGTGACGCATCGCTTCATTGGTCGCATCTTTTAAGGTTTTTGACCCCGATTGAGCGGCAACAACTCGAGCGCCCAGCATGCGCATTCGCGCCACATTAGGAGCTTGGCGTTCGATGTCAATGGCTCCCATGTAGACAATACACTCCATGCCCATTAACGCGCACACAGTCGCCGTCGCTACGCCATGTTGGCCCGCGCCCGTCTCTGCCACAATTTTATTTTTACCCAAACGCTTCGCAACCAAAATTTGACCAATCGTATTGTTCACTTTGTGCGCACCCGTATGGCATAAATCCTCCCGCTTCAAGTAGATATTTGTATTGTATTTCGCAGATAATCGCTCCGCCTTGAACAAAGGGGTCGGTCGGCCGACGTAGTCTTTCAACAACGCATGAAACTCCTCCTGAAAGGATGGTTCCGCGATGATGTCTAAATAGCGACTACGTAATTCCTCTACATTGGGATATAACATTTCGGGAATAAAGGCTCCGCCAAAATCTCCGTAATATCCACGCGCGTCAACTTGAAATGACTGATTCATATGTTTTGCATTATTTCTTTCACCTTCGTCAAGTCCTTTAAACCTGGACTCAATTCTAATTTACTATTAAAATCCAAGGCATAAATACCTGGCAATTGCTTTGCTTCTTCAATACTCGCCTCATCCAATCCCCCCGCTAAAAAATAAGGAATATCGATTGCATAAGCCTTCAAGATAGACCAATTAAACCGCTCCCCTGTTCCACCCACTTGCGATCCTTTTTTCGTATCGAACAAATAATAATCAGGCTTCAAACTCAAGCCTTTTACATCTTCCTCTGAAGCGACGCTGACAGCTTTAATAACAACTAAACCGGCTGATTGCAAAGCATCAATCACATCCTGCCCCTCTTCTCCATGCAATTGCACAACCTGAAATCCTGCCTTTTTAGACAGCGAAATAATTGTATCCGTTGATTCATTTACGAACACACCTACTGCCATCGTTTTGGCAGGAAGCGCAGGAATCACAAAATCAGCTCCCACATATCGGGGCGATTTCGCTACCCAAATAAAGCCCATGTAATCCGGTTCGCAAGCGGCAACTGCCTCGATATTGGTCAAATCCCGCATGCCGCAAACCTTCCACTTCATGTCTATTGCTTTAAAAAATCCGTTAATGCCTGTCCCGGATTACTCGTCTTCATAAAACTCTCACCAATCAAAAAACCTCGATACCCGAATCCTTTCAATTCCTTAATTATCTCAGGGCCCGAAATACAACTCTCCGAAACCTTAACAAATTGGTCAGGAATCTTATCCGCTAGAACTTTGGAGGCCTCCACATTTTGTTCCGAAAAATTCTTCAAATTTCGGTTATTAACACCTACAACAGATATATAATCGCCCAACGAACGATTCAATTCTTCTTGATCATGGACCTCCAATAAGGTTTCCATACCTAATGAACGCGCCAAAGTCCCTAAGGTTTTGATTTCCGCAGGGCTTAATGCGGCCGCAATCAATAAAACGACATCGGCACCCATCGATTTGGCTTCGATGATTTGGTATTCATCGACCATAAAATCCTTGCGCAAAATAGGTGTGTTTGGATTCGTCCGACGAGCTAAATCAAAGTCGGCATAGGTCCCACCAAAATAAGCGGTATCCGTCAGCACTGATAGGCAAGCAGCACCTGCCGCCACATACCCGCGCGTTACCTCATCGACACCCATGGCATCATTGATGATGCCCTTGGAAGGCGATTTGCGTTTAAATTCTGCGATGATACCTGTCGAAGCGGGTTGAACCAAAGACATGGCCAACGAATGGCAAGCCCGGGCAAAATAGCCTTGCTTTTCTAACTGAGAAACAGAAACGCATGCTTTCGCTGCGGCAACTTCCTCCCGTTTTGTGGCAATGATTTGATCTAAAATACTCATAATTATATCGTTAACCTGCGTCTTAATCCATAATAAACTTCTTGAATACTTGGAAAGCTTTTCCACTTTCCAACGATTCTTTTGCCATGGCAAAGCCATCCGTTAAGGATGGTGCTTTCTCGGCAACCCAAAGCGCCGCACCTGCATTCGCAAGTACCGCATTCGTTTGAGCAGGCGTACCTTCCCGTTGCAAAATCTTGTACAACATATTCGCCGACTCCTCCACATTTGCACCCCCGAACAACTCGGACTGCTGTACGTATTCGCAGCCTAATTCAGTTGGAGTATAAACTTGTCGGCCAGCAGCCGTCTCCAATTGAAAATTAGAGGTCAAGGAAATTTCATCGTAACCATCCTCCGCATAAACGATACCGTATTTCTTACTAGAGTCTTTGAAAAAACCCGCATATAAATCGAATACCTCTGGCGAATACACGCCAGTTAATTGCTTATTGACATTCGCTGGATTTAACAAGGGTCCCAGCAAATTGAAAAAAGTTTTCATCCCTAATTCTTTACGAATTGGACCTACATAACGCATGGCTGGATGGAACAAAGGTGCATGTAAAAAACACATCCCTGCTGTTTCCATTTTGCGTTTTAAGATTTTGGGATCATTGTTAAATTTCAAACCTAAAAATTCCAACACCGTTGAAGATCCCACCGAAGAAGACACTCCGTGATTCCCGTGTTTAGCAATCTTTTGACCGGCACCCACAATAACAAACGAAGAAGTCGTACTTATGTTGAACGTATCCTTTCCATCTCCTCCCGTGCCGCAAACATCCATGGCATCGAATTCCGATAAATCAATCGTGACTGCCAAGTCCAACATGGCAGAAACAAATCCCTTTAACTCTTGCACCTGTATCGGATGATACCAGTAAGAGGATAAAAATGCGGCAATTTGGCTCGGGTTTACCCCGCCATTCCCAATCTGCAATAAAACCTCATGCGCCTCTTGTTCTGACAACGCCTCACCACTCACTCTTCTTTCTAGAACCTTCTTCATTTTATTTCATCCAATTTTTAATCATTTGTAAACCATGTTGCGTCAAATAGGCTTCCGGGTGAAATTGCACCCCGCGTACATCATATTGCTGATGCGCCTCCGCTAACACGTATCCCTTATCATCTTGAGCCGTAATTTTCAAATCACTTGGCATGGAACCGGGAATAACGGTCCACGAATGGTAGCGGCAAACCTCGAATCGAGTTGGAATATCCAAGAATAATCGCTCAGTTGGGTCGATCACCTGACACTCCGTGGTCACGCCATGCAATACCTCGCCCATATTCTGCAATTCTGACCCAAATGCCTCCGCAATGGCCTGATGACCAAGGCAAACACCCAAAATCTTTTTGGTTGATTTATATTCTTTCAACAAATCCATCATAATACCCGCTTCCGAAGGAATCCCAGGGCCAGGGGAAAGGAGGATTTGGTCATATTTGCCTACTTCCTCCAGGCTAATTTTATCATTGCGAAACACATCAACATTCGCACCTAATTCCTTTAACAGGTATACCAAATTGTACACGAAGGAATCATAATTATCTAAAACCAATACGTTCTTCATGTTCTCTTATGCTAAGTTCTCTGCAACTTCCAATGCACGACGCAAAGCTGCTAATTTATTGTGTATTTCTTGCATTTCACTGGCCACGACCGATTTGGCAACGACACCCATCCCTGCTTGAAAAAACAAGGTATTTCCCTTGCTCAAGAAGGTCCGAATCGCAATGGCATGATTGAAATTCCCTTGAAAATCCATGAATCCAATCGCTCCACCATAAATCGCGCGGTTCGTGGGCTCCAACCGATTAATAATCGTCATCGCATTGTGTTTCGGTGCGCCACTTAAGGTTCCCGCTGGAAACGTATCTGCGACCAATTGCAAAGGATTAACGCCTTTCTGCAAACGGCCTGTCACTTTGGAAACCAAGTGAATCACATGCGAGAAAAATTGCACTTCTTTAAACGTTTCAACTTTAACGTGATCCGCACTCCGACTTAAATCATTGCGAGCTAAATCAACCAACATCACATGTTCAGCTGTTTCTTTCGGATCTGCCAATAGCTCCTGTGCGAGCTCAGCATCACGGGCATCATCTCCCGAACGTCTAAACGTTCCAGCAATAGGATGAATTTCAGCCACATCGCCTTCGATTTTGATTTGCTTTTCCGGAGAAGCTCCGAAAATTCGATATTGCTCATAATCAAAATAGAACAAATACGGGGAAGGGTTCACGGAACGCAAGGCACGATAGACTTGGAAATCATCACCCTTAAACCCTTGCGCAAATCGACGAGAAGGAACAATTTGGAAAACATCTCCCCGCAAGCAATGTTTGATACAGGTTTCCACAATTTCCTTCACTTGATCATCATTCAAATTACTTACCTCTTCTCCTACGCGCTCGAATCGTTCCGAGTCGTAATGCGGCATATTTAATAAATAAGTAATCGTATCAAATGTAGGCTCCGTCCCATCGTAACTATGAGCATAAAGCGACATTTGGTTATTGAAGTGATTCACTGCAACGACGTACCGATATACATAATAGCGAATCGATGGAATTTCTGTTTCGGGATTTTTCGCTTGAATCTCGATATCCTCAAAATAGGTAACTGCATCATACGATATGTGACCAAATAACCCATTGGCCATCGGCGAATCACCTTTTTCTTTTTGAAAACCAAAACGATCTGCAAAAGATTTAAGTGCTTGAATCGCTTCTCTACGATCTTTCAAGGTGAAATTTTCGACAGATCCATCGGGAAATTTTTGACTAACCTGGGAATCCGTTAATTCAAATGAAGCAACAGGGTCAAAGGCAATATGCGAAAATCCATGCTCCCGGCCATGGTAATCGGCCGATTCCAGGATGACGGAATTTTTGAAGTTTTTACGAATTTTCATGAAAATGCCGATGGGCGTGAGGGTATCAGCCAATAGGGTTTTTCTCGCAGTTCGTATTTGTATTGTAGACATGTTTTCTAGGGACAAAATTAAAAAAAGGCTTACTGAGAACAGCAAGCCTTTCGTAAACATATCATGTACACACAGCGAAACTGTTCAAGGAAATGTTAGCCTTGCCACCAGTTTTTGTTGTATGTTGCTTTTGTCATTGTCGTATTAATATGATGCAAATGTAAACTGAAATCTGTTAATTCAAAATTTTAGCCAATTAAATCCCACAAATTTCCGTATAAATCCTCAAATACCAGCACTTTACCGTATTCTTCGACTACAGGTCCGCGGACAATTTTGATGTCGTGTTTGATCAAATTTTGATGGTCTTTTTCGAAATCATCGGTATGCAAAAATAAGAAAACGCGCCCTCCGGTTTGATTACCGACGCGGGATTTTTGCTCATCACTTGCAGCTTTGGCCAATAACAATTGGCAAGAGCCCTCCCCTGAGGGCTGCACTAATACCCAGCGTTTTACATCACTCAAACGCGTATCTTCAATTAAGGTAAAACCCAGTTTCTCTGTATACCAAGCGATGGCTTCGTCGTAATCAGCGACCACAAGGGCAATATGCATGAGGCGGTGGTTCATAGTTCAGTTGTCAGTAGACAGTGGTCAGTGATCAGGCTTTAGTTTTCGTCGCGGCCTACGAAATTAAACGGGCTAATTAATTTTAATTCTGCTTTAATCGAATCCGAAACGGCTAATCCATCAATGAAATTATGAAAAACGGTTTGATCGATTTTTCCGTGGTGACGGGTTAAATCTTTCAAAGCCTCATAGGGTTTCGCGAACGCTTCACGGCGCAAGACCGTTTGAATGGCCTCCGCAATAACCACCCAGTTATCTTCTAAATCTTGTTGAATTTTGCTGTTGTTCAATTCCAATTTACCTAAACCCCGTTGGAGTGAATTCAACGAAATGACAACATGTGCCAAAGGCGTTCCTACATTACGCAGGACTGTTGAATCCGTTAAATCACGCTGTAAACGTGAGATAGGCAGTTTCGCAGCTAAGAATTCGAAGAAGGCATTGGCCATAGCTAAATTTCCCTCTGCGTTTTCAAAATCGATGGGGTTAACTTTATGCGGCATCGCTGAAGATCCGATTTCTCCCGCTTTGATTTTTTGCTTGAAATAGCCCATCGAAATGTATTGCCAAATATCCCGTGACAAGTCGATAAGGATTGTATCCAAACGCTTTAGACCATCAAAATAAGCCGCTAAATTATCATAGTGCTCGATTTGCGTCGTGTATTTGGAACGTGTAATCCCTAGGTTTGCATGTAAGTTGGCAGCAAATTCCGGCCAATTAATCTCCGGGAATGAGACCTGATGGGCATTGAAATTTCCCGTTGCACCGCCGAATTTTCCGGTAAAAGGTACTTGCGCCAATAAATCTAATTGGCGATTTAAACGCTCAACAAAAACTTTGATTTCTTTCCCTAAACGAGTAGGAGAAGCCGGTTGGCCATGTGTATGGGCCAATAAAGGGATCTCTTTCCATTCCGTAGCGTAAGCATCTAAAATCGAAACGACCGCTTGGTATGCGGGAAGAATGACTTGCTTATGAGCCTCCGCAATTGAAAGCGGGATGGCTGTATTATTGATATCTTGAGAAGTTAAACCAAAGTGAATGAACTCAACATAAGGTGTCAAATCACCTGGCAAAGCTAACATCCGGTCTTTGATGAAATATTCCACCGCCTTCACATCGTGATTAGTCACCTTTTCCGTCTCCTTAATCCATTGCGCATCGGCTTCGGTGAAGTTGGTATACATCGACCGCAAAGCTTCAAAATGTTCCTTTGGAAAACTCGCTAATGGAGCTAAGGGAATTTCACACAAGGCAATGAAGTATTCAATCTCCACGCGAACACGGTATTGGATTAACCCAAACTCCGAAAAATAAGGAGCGAGCGATTGGGTTTGACGACGGTAACGACCATCAACGGGCGAGATTGCCGTTAGCAGATTTAATTCCATAAGTTCTATACAAAGCGCAAAGGTACAACATTTTAAAAAATTATCCGTAATTTCAAGCATGTTACAGCCCAGATATCTTTCGGTCGTTTTAGCATTGGTCATAGCCATCGTGACAACGGCGTTTCTTTCGTTTATTCCAAGTTCGGATTTGGTCACCATGACCATTGGATTTATCAGTTGCTTTATATTCGGTTCAGTCCTGATTTATTTTGCGCTGGATTATTTAGTATTCCAAGAAGTGAACTCCTTGTATGACCGAATTAAGCAGATTAAAAAGAAGGATTTCAGCGTTACTCCACGTAAACAATTAGTCGAAAAAGAGAATCCGATTGAACTCTTAAGAAAGGAGTTAAATACCTATGTCGCAACAAAAGAAGGCGAGGTACAAGATTTAAAGAAAGCGGCCAAGTACCGCCAAGAATTTTTAGCTGATGTTTCCCACGAATTAAAAACACCCATTTTCGCTGCGCAAGGATTTGTCCATACGCTATTGGACAATCCAGAGGAAGATCTTGAAATTCGTATGAAATTTTTAGAGAAGGCTGCAAAAAGTTTGGATGGCTTAGACAGTTTGGTACAGGATTTACTAACGGTTTCCCAAATTGAAACCGGTGCTATAAAAATTGAAAAGAAAAAAATTAACCTGCGCCCCTTGATCGAAGAGATTTTTGAACAAGTGGAAGCAAAAGCAAAAAAACGTGAGGTCTCGTTAAAGCTCATCGCCCCGAAAGGTGAAATTCAAGTAAAAGCGGATACCCAGCGAATTTCGCAAGTCATCCTGAACCTCGTTGTCAATGCAATTAAGTATGGAAAGGAAAAAGGTCTTGTTCAAATTATTATTAATGAAAAGAAAAAGGCCTATACCATTTCAGTGGTCGACAACGGTCCTGGTATCCCCGAAGAACATTTGCACCGGATTTTCGAGCGATTCTACCGCGTAGATAAAAGCCGAGCAAAGAACTCAGGAGGAACTGGCTTGGGCTTGTCGATTGTTAAACACATCGTTCAGGCACACAACAGTAAGATTTCGGTACAATCGGAGGAAAATAAAGGAACGCGGTTTGAGTTCAAGCTTGAGAAAGCATAATTTAAACTCTTGATACTTCGCAGGAATCAACTTTTATAACCCTAGACTTTAGTCTGGGGACTTGCGACCTTTGTAATTCCCCAGGTTAAAACCTGGGGTTATAAACATTGGTACTTGAATTATACCGCCCCTTCCGTTAAGCGTTCCGCATTTTCTGCGATACGTAATTGTTCGATGAATTCAGCAATTTCTCCATCCATCACCGTAGGCAAATTATATACCGTCAAACCAATGCGGTGATCCGTCACGCGGCCTTGTGGGTAATTATAAGTTCTGATTTTATCCGAACGGTCACCTGTGCCAACCATCGATTTCCGATTGCCCGCAATTTCTGCATTCCGTTTCGCTAGTTCAATTTCATATAGACGAGATCGTAATACCGTCATCGCTTTATCAAAGTTCTTAATTTGCGAACGTTCATCTTGACATTGTACGACCAATCCCGAAGGAATGTGTGTCACACGAACCGCCGAATACGTTGTATTTACGGATTGACCACCAGCCCCGGATGAACAGAAAGTATCTTTCCGAATATCATTCATATTGATTTGCACATCGACCTCGTCGGCCTCCGGCATCACGGCTACTGTAGCAGCCGATGTATGAATACGTCCTGCTGATTCGGTGGCAGGAACACGCTGCACGCGGTGTACGCCTGACTCAAATTTCAATTTAGCGTAAACATCTTCTCCTTGAACCGAAATAATAATTTCTTTATAACCACCTGCCGTTCCATCGGTAAAGTCCATAATTTGGAAAGTCCAACCCTGCTTTTCCGCAAATCGCTGATACATCCGGAATAAGTCTCCTGCAAAAATGGAAGCTTCATCACCACCCGTACCCCCGCGAATCTCAAGAATACAATCTTTTGAATCATTAGGATCTCTAGGAATCAACATTTCCTTCAAGACTTCTTGCATTTCCTTTTCAGCAGGAACTAATTCTTCCAACTCCGCTTTTGCCATATCACGGAAGTCTTCATCCTTTTCTGTTGCAATAACAGATTTAGCTTCGTCGATGGATTGCAACAAATTTTGGTATGAAATGTATTGCTCTACGATTTTTTGCAAGTCTTTGTATTCCTTACTTAAAGTCTTGAATTTCTTTAAGTCGGAAACAATTTCCGGCATCGCAATTTGTTGTTCTACTTCGATGAATCGTTCTCGGATGGCTTCTAGCTGCTCCAGCATGTCTAATCGGGGTTAAAAAATCTCCGCAAAGATAACAATTAAATTCATTGCCCTTTCTGCTCAAGATGAATACCTTTGTTCTTTCTCCTGAAACCCATGAAAAATTCCCTCATATTACTGCTCGCTTTATCACTTTACGGCTGTGATTTTTCCAAACGCATTGACACCACAGCGGCCGTTAAGGAAATGCGCGAAAGGCAAGTTAAACGTGTATTGCCACAAGACATTGTTAATCAGGTAGACGTTTGGGGAAAAGAAATACAAGCAGATTTAGAAAAAGGTAAGTCGGCAGACACCTTAGGCCTGAAAAATAAGGTCTTTATTGCCACGGGGCCAACAACTATTTTAAAACAATCCATTAAAGACGCCAAAATAGTCGAGATGCTAGAAGCCATTGATTATGGCATCGATCAAAAACAAGACATCCCACCAAGTATCCAGAAAAACAGTACAGGTGATAGTCTTTTCTACATCTTTCCCAACATCAAGGGCGAAGTAACCGTCATTGGATTTAGCAAAAAACAAGTCATCATCCAGATGGACAAACCTTTGATTAAATAGGGTTAGATTTCACAAGCGCCAACATATTTTTATATATCTCCTGCATTTCAGGGCGAGACATAAATGCTTGTTGATCGAAAACGACCCGAGAATCACTCAATTTAGCAATATCTTGGTCGGCATGTAAGGTCTGATTCGCAAAAAAAGCTTGCACATAATTTTGAACCACGCCTTGAATGAGGCTTTTGTCTAATTCAATGGACTCCAACAAGCTTTGCGCTTGTTGCCAAAGTTGTTGTGTGAATAATCCAGCCATCAGCATGGCCAAATGGATTTTCTTCCGTTCTTCCCCATTCACTAAATAGATGGACTTCGAAATGTCTTTGGCTAAATGCACCAGCGTAGCTTCAGTTTCTTCTACGAATACCTCGATACAAATGGGCACATTGGATAAACTAATTTTTCGTTCGGATTGCAAGTGTTGAACTGGGAATAACACCCCCATTTGATTCGTGCTTTCACGCAGCGGATCATACTGCATCATGGATTCTGTCAATGATGCTGTCCCAGCCACGAGGACTAATGTCGCATATTTGGGAAGTAACAATTCAGGTAAAACCTGCGCATAAGCAGATTCTGGCACACATAGGAAAAATACGGTGGAACTTGATTCCGAAAAGTCTAAATGTTCCTGCACGCGGGCATTGTACAAATAACTAACTAAATCGCGCGCTTTTTCCGGGTCTCGACTAAAAACTTCCTGAACGCTATTTCCTGCATTTTCTAATGCCTGTGAAATATGCCATGCCACGTGCCCTGCACCGATAAATGAAATTTTAATCATTACTGAATTTTTTCGTGTTTCGCCCCGACAAAAGGCATCCATTGATTATCCAAAATTCCGGAAAAATTTCGCAAAAACATAACGAAGGATGGTTTGAACGGTTGGCGAATTAAATGCATCCCCGCTTCTTCTGGTGTTTTGTCGCCTTTTTTAGAATTACAATATTTACATGCAGTGGTCAAATTATCCCAAGAGGTCCTCCCTTGACGTGATTTGGGCATCACATGATCTAAGGTTAGGTGATCTGAGGAACCACAATATTGGCAGCGATTTCCGTCTCGTTTAAATATATTTTGACGGGTCAAAACAACCCCTTTGTAAGGAAAATATACGTAGCGGTTTAATCGAATGACAGATGGGAAAGGGAAAGATTGACTGATGGAATGAAGTCGCTCGGTACTCGATTCCGCTATGAGCTCGGCTTTATTGAGGTAGACCAACAAAAAAGCTTTGGGCATGGAGCAAATTGTTAACGCACTATAATCCTGATTAAGGACTAAAACTTTCTGACTCATAGACATCCAATTTTATACGGTTATCCCTGCGCAAATCCATCACATGCACTAAAGTTAAAGAAAATAATCGTCTGATAAACAAGGACTTGACATAAAATTTTGAATAGGTTTCAGCCGATTAAAACAGCATTCTAAGCCCTTTTTAGTAGATTTGTGAAAAATAACACATAGGCACATGGCATCCCTGGTAGAAAAAATCAAATCATTGTCCAATTCATTCGCTCAAGAGACCGTTGGCAATCGCCATCATCTTCATATGCATCCGGAATTATCTTATCAGGAGACGGAAACGCAGGCTTTTGTAGAAAAACAATTGAACGCATGGGGCATTGCTACGAATAGACTCGCGAATACAGGCGTCGTTGCCATCATCGAAGGCAAAAATCCAAGTAAAAAAGTCGTCGCGTTACGTGCCGACATGGATGCATTACCCATTATAGAAACGAATGACGTGCCTTATAAATCCCAAAATCCGGGAGTAATGCATGCATGCGGACATGATGTTCATACATCATCGCTACTGGGTACAGCACATATATTGCAATCAATTAAAGGCGAGTTTGAGGGAACGGTGAAGTTGATTTTTCAACCAGCAGAAGAGAAAGCGCCAGGCGGAGCAAGCATCATGATAAAGGAAGGTGTTTTAGAAAACCCCAAACCGGTGAGTATTTTCGGCCAACATGTAGCCACAAACGTTCCCGTTGGCAAAATCGGTTTCCGAGAGGGCATGTACATGGCAAGTACAGATGAATTATACATTAAAGTAATAGGCAAAGGAGGTCATGGTGCCATGCCGGACGCATGTATTGATCCGATCGTGATTGCTTCGCACATTATTGTGGCGATGCAACAAATTATATCTCGAAATAAGAATCCTAAATTTCCCTCGGTATTAACCTTTGGAAAGATTGAAGGTTTGGGCGCAACGAACGTAATTCCTGATGAGGTGAACATTGCTGGAACATTCCGTGCAATGGATGAAACATGGCGTTCGGAAGGATTGGAGAAAATGAAAAAACTGGCCGAAGGCATCGCAGATGCGATGGGTGGTCAGGCGATATTTGAAGTACTAAAAGGTTACCCCTTTTTACAAAACAATCCAGCATTAACGCGCAAAGCGAAAGCTGCAGCGATCGCATACATGGGCGAAGAAAACGTCGTGGATTTAGATTTATGGATGGCAGGCGAGGATTTCGCTTTCTACACCCACCATGTCGACGCATGCTTTTATCGTTTGGGAATTCGTAATGATGCCAAAGGTATCACGAGTGGCGTTCATACACCCACCTTTGATATCGATGAAGATGCCTTGGCGATCGGGCCGGGATTGATGGCATGGTTGGCAGTTAATGAATTAGAATCTTAACTAAGAGATAAGAGGTAAGGGTTAAGAGGTAGGAAAAAATATTTCGACATAAAAAACCCCAGGTTTTAACCTGGGGAATCCATACATGGCGAATAACCGTTGGCAAATCTATTAGATTTACCAACGAAAAAACTAAAACTCCATCGGATCTGGCCATTTGAAATCGTAGCTTAATTCCTCCACGATTTTATCCCCAGAAACAATTTTGCCACCTAAGCAGGGCTGGCTTGAGTCCCAATACCCTGGATTCATCCCCCGTTTCTCACAATCGTTCATTCCCACATCTTGCTTCGTAGGATGTTCTGGAGCAACAATATTATAAATGCCGGATTGAATTTTATCGCACGTTAACGCAATCAAATTCACTACATCGTCCTTATGAACGTAATTGACAGGGCAATTCGCGCCATCATTACGCTTATTCGCAAAATATTTAGCAACGAAACGATCGCCACCCATTAAACCGCCTAAACGTAAAATAATGGATGTAATTGGAGAAGAAGCAACAATCGCTTCTGCCTGCGCCATTAAGGAATTTTCGTTTATTTCAGCCGCTTCATCTACAATCGCTGAGACATTTGCGTAAACAGATGTCGAGGAAAGGAAAATAATTTTCTCCACTTTTTGAGGATCCAAGCCATTTACCCATGCCTGAACGATGCGCAAGTATTGTTCTTCCGAATTTTTCTTTCTTCTAGGCGGAATCGCCCAAACTTGAATGGCCGATTGATTTAATAGCGCCCAATCTCCTTCAGTAGTTTCGTCAGTTGCGCGAAAATCAACGACTTGAACTTTGGGATGCTTTGCTTGTTGGTGCACTTGAGATGCCGAAACCTTTACTTCAAAATCCGCTAATGCTAGTTTAAATGCCAATGGTGCG
Source organism: Bacteroidota bacterium (assembly GCA_039805345.1). GTDB lineage: Bacteria > Bacteroidota > Bacteroidia > Cytophagales > Spirosomataceae > Aquirufa. Next base: position 21,168 of record JBDLUL010000108.1, read on the forward strand.
CCTACCCAACCGCCTCCGTAAATACTTATATTCTTTTTCATAATTTTATGCACCTTTGGAACAAATGCAAAACAAAGATAGTTTATAAGCCATGAATAAAATGTTTTTTGTGCCCTTAATCACCATCATCTTCGTTGCTTTAGACTATTATGTATGGATGGCGGTTAAAACGGCCCTTCGAAATTCCCGAAAAAGTATTCGCCAAACGGTAGCCTATGTTTATTGGGGATTTACAGCTTTCGTATTATTGGGAACCATATCCTACAATGCGCTTCCTTTACATGCGTGGAAAAATGAATTCCGCATCACTTTCATGGCACTTGTTATGATATCCGTGATTAGTAAGATATTCATCATATTATTTTTGCTTTTAGAGGACATCACTCGTTTCTTCCGATGGGGTACCAACAAAATTCGCAAAAAAGACCCAAGTGCGATTAGTCGGCATGCGTTTCTATCGCAAGCAGCCTTAGCAGTAGGCGCAGTACCAGCTGCGACATTTGCTTTTGGCATTTTATCAGGAGCGCATGATTACCGCATCGAAAAGGTGAGCTTAAAGATTCCTAAACTACCCAAAGAATTCCGGGGCATGCGCATCGCACAAGTCTCTGATATTCATTCGGGAAGTTTTTTCAATAAGACTGCTGTTCAAGGCGGCGTCGATATGTTGATGCGCGAAAAGACCGATTTGGTGTTTTTTACGGGCGATTTGGTTAACAATGAGTCCAAAGAAGTGGAAGATTATTTCAATATGTTTTCCAAAATCAAGGCGCCTTATGGTGTTTTCAGTACCTTAGGAAATCATGATTATGGCGATTATGTGAAATGGAAGAGCCCTGAGGCCAAAAAACAGAACTTGAAAGATTTGATGAAGGCACATGAATTGATGGGCTGGAATCTGATGATGGATGAGAACCACATCATTTCGGAATCTGGGGAAAAATTAGCCATTATTGGTGTTCAAAATATTGGGATTGGCCGATTCCCCTGGTATGGCAATTTATCCAAAGCCTATGCAGGCACGGAGGAGGCATCGACCAAATTATTATTATCTCATGATCCGACGCACTGGAATGCTGAAGTAACAAAGAACAACAAGTTCCATGATATTGATGTTGCCTTTGCGGGTCACACCCATGGGGCGCAGTTTGGGGTAAAGATTCCTGGTTTTGAAAAATGGTCACCGGCTAAATACATCTATAAACAATGGGCTGGATTGTATGAGGAAAACGGCCAACAACTTTATGTGAATCGCGGATTTGGTTATTTAGGTTATCCAGGACGCGTAGGGATGCCGCCGGAGATTACAGTGTTTACGTTAGGGTAGAGTTAAGAGTTTAGAGTTAAGAGTTAAGAGTTAAGAGTTGAGAATTGAGCGTAAAGCGTTCGGACTTCAGCCCAATGACTTGCCACTGACCACTGACAACTGACCACCGACTTTTTTTCACTATTCCCTTTGCTCCTTTCTAAAAAAAAGCTATTTTTGCATCCCAATTAAATTGGTTTCGTGGCCGAGTGGCTAGGCAGAGGTCTGCAAAACCTTCTACAGCGGTTCGAATCCGCTCGAAACCTCAAAAAACCTTCCACAACGGAAGGTTTTTTTGTTTAACTCCATTTTGTACAAATCCCTCTAAAAAAATTACACTTTCACTTTGGGTTTATTTTGAAAGATTCTAAATAATCGATTAAACCTTAAAAAAACCTGAAATTGTTTCTCCTATAAATTGTTTCCTAAAAAATCGGAACGTAGTTTTGCGCACTGAATTAAAATGTGAAAACCAACATGATGTTTTGCAAAAAATCAACACTCGTTAAATCCTTTTTATCCTTTGCGATACTCTTAGCTAGCGTTAGCGCAACATTTGCGCAAGATGCAGCAGAAGGCGAAACCTTATTCAAAAACAACTGTGCTGCGTGCCATAATACTTCGGATGAAGTATTGGTAGGTCCTGGATTAAAGGGCATTAGCGAAAGACGACCTATTGAATGGATTGTCAAGTGGGTTCATAATCCACAAGCAGTTATCGCCTCAGGTGATAAATACGCAAACGACTTATACAACAAGTTCAACAAGGCAGCAATGACGCCTTATCCAAACTTCACAGACGCTCAAATCAAAAGCATCGTAGCTTATGTAGATGCTTCAAATGCAGCCCCAGCAGCTCCGGCAGCGGGTGCGGCTCCAGCAGCAGATGGCGCAGCAGCTCCAGCAGCTCAAAGCTCAGGTGGAATGTTAGAAGTTTTATTAGTAGGACTTTTAATCATCATGGTATTAGTACTAATTGCCTTACTTTCTATTGTAAGCACCTTAGGCAAAATTACAAAAGGTGAAGCTTCTGAGGACAATCCATTCATGCAACGTGTAGGAGAAAATTTGAAAGCGATGGCAGCTAACTCATCTGTAAAAACAGGTATTTTGGTTTTGGCATTACTACTCGGCGGGAAAGCAACAATTGATGCAGCATACGGCGTAGGTATCCACCAAGGATATGCTCCTGAGCAGCCGATCAAATTCTCACACAAATTACACGCGGGTCAATATCAAATTAACTGTAACTATTGCCACACAGGTGTATATGCAGGAAAAGGCGCAAACGTTCCTTCGGCAAACATTTGTATGAACTGTCACAACGCGATCAAGCGTGAATCACCAGAAATTCAAAAGATTTACCGTGCACTTGAAAACAACGAACCTATCCAATGGGTACGTGTACACAACTTACCGGATTTGGCATATTTCAATCACTCACAGCACACAAACGTAGGTGGTTTAGAGTGTAAAAACTGCCACGGTGAAATTGAGAAAATGGAAGTAGTTGAGCAACGTTCATCATTAACGATGGGCTGGTGTATCGATTGTCACCGCGAAACAGATGTTAACGCGAAAGGGAATGCATACTATGACAAATTAGTTGAGGTGCATAACAAAGACAGCAAAACACCGCTTAAAGTGCAAAACATTGGTGGCTTAGAGTGTTCTAAGTGTCACTATTAATCATATTACAATAGATTCAAAATTAGTCTGAATAAGAAAGATTATATGGAAAATTCGAACAAGAGGTATTGGAAAGGAATTGAGGAGTTAACCAATGAGCCATCGTTTGTAAAAAATATCCACAATGAGTTTGGCAATATGCCCTCAGAAAACGATGCGAAAGGCGAAGCCCTCGTTGATGGTTCTGGAACTCATCGTCGTGACTTTTTAAAAATGTTGGGATTCGGAGTAGCAGCTGTTTCATTAGCGGCATGTGAAGCCCCAGTTAAAAACACGATCCCTTACTTGAACAAGCCGGAGGATGTCGAGCCTACGATTGCCAATTGGTATGCTTCAACTTACGTAGATGGTGGCGATTACGCTTCAATCTTAGTTAAGACACGCGAAGGCCGTCCGGTGAAAATCGAAGGAAACACCTTGTCATCCGTTTCTAAAGGAGCTCTTTCAGGTCGTGCGCATGCATCTGTTTTGAGTCTTTATGACAACGAAAAATTAAAAGGTCCACAAGCAGCGGGAAAAGCAACAGATTGGAAACAATTGGATGCTGAATTCACTGCAAAATTAGCGGCAGTAGCAGCTAAGGGTGGTCAAATCAGAATTGTATCTAATACAGTTCTTTCGCCAACAACGAAAAAAGTAATTGCTGATTTCGCGGCGAAATACCCAACAACACAGCATATTTCTTACGATGCTAATCCAGCATTTGGTTTATCTGCTGCGCATGGCGGCATTATCCCAAGCATCGATTTCAGCAAAGCAAAAACAATCGTTTCTGTAGGTGCTGATTTCCTAGGTTCATGGATTGCTCCAAGTGAGTTCTCTTCACAATGGGCTGTTACACGCCGTGTAAGTTCAGAAAAAGGAGGCAAAAAAGATATGTCACGTCACTACCAGTTCGAGACAATTATGTCGACAACAGGTGCGAATGCTGATTACCGCTCAACTTACAAGCCATCTCAAGAAGGTTTAGTAGCAATTGCATTGTACAATGCAGTAGCCAAATTAACAGGTGCTCTAGGAATTGCAGGTTCTGCAGTTAAGGTCGAGCATTTAGATAAAGCCGCGAAAGATTTAGTAGCATCGAAAGGTGCTTCCATCATCGTGGCAGGATCAAACGACCCAGAAGTTCAAAAAATCGTTGCAGCTACAAACGCTTTAGTTGGCGCTTATGGTTCAACTTTAAATACAGCTATTCCATTGAATTACCGTCAAGGTAATGACATGGCTATGACCAACTTTATTAAAGAAGCAGGTGCAGGTAAAATTGCTGCGGTTATTTTCTACAATGCCAACCCGGTATACAATCACCCAATGGGAGCAGCGTTAGCAACAGCTTTACCGAAAGTTGAAGTTAGCTTAGCAACCAATGACCGTGCAGATGAAACAGCATCTTTATGTCAGTTCATCGCACCGGATTCTCACTTCTTAGAGTCTTGGAATGATGCAGAACCAAAAGCTGGTTTCTATTCATTAACACAACCTACGATTTCTACAATCTTCAAAACCCGTCAAGCACAAGCAAGTTTCTTGACTTGGGCAGGTTTGTCTGGTGATTTTGCTGCATACTTAGAAAGCAATTGGGAGAACAACATCTTAAAAGGTGGTAAGGTAGCTTGGAACAACGCATTGCACAATGGTGTTTTTGAACCAAATGCTGGAAGCGTTTCTGCTTCAAGCCCATCGGTAGATATTAACGCTGCAGCTGCTGCGATTGCAAAAGCATATTCAGCTTCATCAACAGGATTAGAGATTACTGTTTACGAGAAAGTAGGTTTAGGAACAGGATCACAAGCGAACAACCCATGGTTACAGGAATTCCCTGAGCCGGTTTCAAAAGCTTGCTGGGACAACTATGCTGCGATTTCGCAACCAACAGCAACTGAATTAAAATTAAAACAAGGCGACTTAGTTAAGGTAAGCGCGAAAGGATACGAAGTTACCTTGCCTATCTTGGTTCAACCAGGTCAAGCACAAGGAACGATTGCAATCGCAATTGGTTACGGACGTACGAAGGCAGGTAAATCAGCTGATGGCGTAGGTGTGAATGCTTATCCATTTATTTCTGAAATCAACGGCGCTTGTGTAGGAACATGTACACAAGGTGTATCAGTAACAGCTACAGGCGAAACAAAAGACATCGCACAAACGCAAACGCACCAAACGGTGATGGCGCGTCAAGCGGTTGTTCAAGAAACGGTTTTAGCTGAATTTGCTAAAAACCCTTTAGCTGGAAGCTACAAACCAAGAGTTAAGACATCTGAAGGCGAAAAAGACGCAACAGATTTATCACTTTGGAATGGTCACGAGTACAACAACCACGCGTGGGGAATGGTAATCGACTTAAATACGTGTACAGGATGTTCAGCATGTGTGATTTCATGTAATGCTGAAAACAACGTACCGGTAGTAGGTCGCCAAGAGGTAATCAATCGTCGTGAAATGCACTGGATGCGTATTGACCGTTATTACTCATCTGACGCAGAAGTTGAAGATTTAAAAGGATTGGAAATTGCATCTGATAACCCAGAGGTTGTATTCCAGCCGATGTTATGCCAACACTGTAACAACGCTCCATGTGAGACAGTTTGTCCAGTATTAGCAACAACACACTCAACAGAAGGATTAAACCAAATGACTTACAACCGTTGTATCGGAACACGTTATTGCGCAAATAACTGTCCATACAAAGTACGTCGTTTCAACTGGTTCCGTTATTTCCAAACTGATGACTTTGATTTCCACTTCAACAACGATTTAGGTCGTATGGTGATTAACCCAGACGTAACGGTTCGTTCACGTGGGGTTATGGAGAAATGTTCAATGTGTGTTCAACGAATCCAAGAAGGCAAATTAACAGCGAAAAAAGAAAGTCGTCGTCCAGTGGATGGGGAAATTCAAGTAGCATGTGCACAGTCTTGCCCTACGAACGCTATTACATTTGGTGATATGAATGATCCTAAATCAGCTATCTCACAATTGTTATTGGTTGAACAAGAAGGACGCGCTTACCACGTAATTGAAGAAATTAACGTGAAGCCAAATATTTCTTACTTGAAGAAAGTTCGTAACAAGGATGCTAAAAAAGCATAATTTTTTAATCGTAAAACAGTAAATAAAAATATGTCGCACGTTGTATCACCCATAAGAGAGAAACTAG
>JBDLUL010000109.1:0-10678 GCA_039805345.1 Bacteroidota bacterium
TGTTGCTCCGGATAACGAATCGTGACCGGCTTCGAGAAAAAGTGCTTTAAGGTCGTAGCCATACCGCCTACAATCGCAGGAAGGTACATGCGCTCCGCCAAGGTCATTTCCCCTTGTTCTAACACCTTTGTTTTATTACTTAACTTCATATGCCTAAGCTATTTTTTTCTTTCTTGATAGGGCATCATTCACGACTAAACCCACAAACATAATAACGACACCGCCTATTCCCGCAAGAATCGGTTGGTCAATCAAAATACCAAATCCTGTCACCACGACATTGAACATCGACAAAGGAATCAATCCAGTCCAGCCTAATCCCATCAATTGGTCATAACGGAAACGAGGCAATGTCCAACGAACCCACATGAACACAAACACGAACAACAAAGCCTTACCGATCAACGCGCCCATGCCTAAGAATGCAGCTGCATTTGAACCAAATTGTGCCGCGATGAACGAGTAACCCGGATAATCATAACCTCCAAAGAACAATGTTGCCATCACCGCACCCGAAATAAACATGTTAATGTATTCCGCGAACAGGTAGAAGCCCAACTTCATCGAAGAGTATTCCGTATGATATCCCCCAATTAATTCCGTCTCACACTCGGGCAAGTCGAAAGGCGTACGATTACATTCCGCAAACGCACAAATCAAGAAAATCACAAAGCCAATAGGCTGTGATAAGATATTCCAGTGTCCCGCTTGTTGGGCCTCAACAATCGCCTTTGTCGACAAAGAACCCGAAAGCATCAATATCGCAATGATGGACATACCCATCGCTAATTCATACGAGATATTTTGCGATGCCGCACGAATGGCACCTAACAACGAATACTTGTTATTCGATGCCCAGCCACCCACTAAAATTCCGTAAACGCCTAATGAAACGATACCAAAAACCCATAAAATACCAATGTTCACATCGATACCTTGCAAGTCAAACGTCACGCCTCCTACCGTTACCGTATCCCCAAAAGGAACTACGGCAGATGTCATCAAGGCCGTTAACATCGACAGACAAGGACCAGCGATAAACAACCATTTATTTGAATTTGCTGGGATAAAATCTTCTTTCATGAACATCTTAACCGCATCCGCTAAAGGTTGCAAAATCCCAAAAGGACCTGCACGGTCTGGACCAATACGGTCTTGCATGAAAGCGGCGATCTTCCGCTCAAAATACGTTGAATAAGCCGCTATGCCCAGCGTGATCGCAAATACGATCCCGATGAAAATGGCTTTGGCCGTAAAAACATCATTCATTAATTCCATATCCTATTTCTTTGCAGGTAAACTTGCTTGATTCGTTAAAAAACTACGATCACGATCATCTTCAATTAATTTATAATCCCGAGCTGCTTGTGCAATAGGGAAAGCAGGTTTAATTAAACCGGCGCCATATTTATTCGCTGAAATAACCGAATGACGTGATACATTCGTTGGACCTTCAATCGTCCAATCACTTGTTTTCTTGCGATCAAAACGACAGGTATTGCAAATGAATTCTTTCAATTCACCCCACTCGTTTTTACGACCCGTCACACGAATTACTTCGTCTCCGCGGTACCAAAGGGTTACATTGCCAGAACATTTATCACAAGAACAATGCGCATCCATCGGCTTCGAGAACCAAACACGGCTCTTGAAACGATACGTCTTATCCGTCAATGCTCCTACGGGACAAACATCAATCACGTTTCCAGAGAAATCATTATCAATCGCCTTCTCGATATACGTACTAATTTCAGCATGATCACCTCGGTGCATCACACCATGTACACGACCATCAGTAATCTGATCAGCTGTATACACGCAACGGTAACACAAGATGCAGCGATTCATGTTCAACTTGATGTTATCGCCCAAATCAACAGGCTCAAACGTATTCCGCTCCTCCACTGTACGTGTCGAAGAAACACCGTGCTCAAATGAAAAGTCTTGCAAATGACATTCTCCGGCTTGATCACATACGGGGCAATCCAAGGGATGATTTAACAACAAAAATTCCACAATGCCTTTGCGGGTTTCTAACACCTGATCATTCACCGTATTTTCTACGATCATACCATCTTGAACGGCCGTGATACATGCAGGAACCAATTTGGGCATCGGACGTGGGTCTTTTTCAGAACCCGCAGTCACCTTGACCAAACAAGCACGGCATTTACCACCAGAACCCTTCAAAGGCTCATAATAACACATCGCAGGGGGTGCCACCTCAGGACCGATCATACGCGCGGCCTGCATAATGGTGGTTCCCGGTTCTACTTCCAGGGTGATGTTGTCAATCGTTACTTTCATAATCTATCATCTAGCGGGTTAATCCCGGTTATTTGCTATGTAATTGGGCCCAACGGTCCATGAATAATGCTGCCGAATACTGCACAGCACGCTCCTTTAAATTTTGCTGATAAGCAGCTAGTTGCGCCGGACTTAGGTCCAGCAGTGAACTAATTTTATCCAACAATACATCCACATCCCAGCTCTCTACTAATAATTCATCCAAACCTTGTAGGAAATCATTGACTCCCCCACTCGCACGAACGCCCACAATCGGTTTTCCCACGTGTGCAGCCTCTAGCATCACTAATGGAAATGGATCTTCTCTTGAAGACAAGAAAAACACATCCATCGCCTCAAAATACGGTCGGCTATCCGAACAAACTGGCAGCAAATGCACTTGCTTCTTCGTATCCCAAATGGCGGTACTTGCAATCAAGTTGTCTGAATACTCGTTATCCAACATCCCCAACCAAATAAAATGCACCGTTGGCATCTTAACAATCAATTTCTTGGCCACTTCCAAAAACACATCAGGTGCTTTTCGCCATTCGGCTAAACCACAACTAAACACGATTTGCGAGTCGGCAGGAATTCCTAACGCCGTACGCACCGGGTCATGTGTATTTTGCGTTGCCGCAGGCAATTCAATAATCGGTGGCAACAAATCAATTTTTTCAGCCGAGATTCCAACTTCATTTTCCAAGACCGTCTTAACCAAAGCTGAAACGGCATACACACGACTTACTTGAGCTGCCATAAACTTCCGATCTTCCTCAGAAGTAAAATTCGAAATCGAATAACTCAATTCATGCACATATACCTCAAAAGGAACATGCAAGGAAACCAATTCGCGCAACAAAGAAACCGATGAAACCGTATTGCCAATAATGCAATCAAAGGCCTCTGCGCGTAACGATGACAGGATTCCTGCCATTTTACGAGTACTCGGGGTACGATCCCATTCCTCCGACTGGCGAATTCCAGGTATTCGTTGCTTTACTTTGAACCAAAGGGGTCTTTCGGTACGCCAAACCCAAACTTTGGCAACTTTTTTATATTCATCCAACAAACTTCCACCGTCCACAAGCAACAAATAATTCGTCAAGCCTTGCGCTTTGCGTTCTCTTAACCAATGTAAAAGAACCAATTGCGCGCCTGCACGATTTGCGTCATGTCCAACAAAAAGTTTCTTGCTTTCTACCATTTATATTGCCCAACTAGCCCCTGGTCGCATGTAAACTGCACCTGGTTTTGTTGCCTCTTCTGGATGTGTTACATGCCATTCAAACTCATCACGGAAATGACGAATCGCCGCAGCTACCGGCCATGAAGCCGCATCACCTAAAGGACAAATCGTATTTCCTTCAATCTTCTTAGCAACATCAACCAATAAATCGATGTCCTCCATGCGTCCTTTACCCGTTTCAATACGCTTGATGACTTTGTCCATCCAGCCTGTACCTTCCCGACAAGGAGAGCATTGACCACATGACTCATGGTGATAAAAACGTGCAAAAGTTAAGGTATTATGGACGATACAAGTCGTCTCATCCATGACGATAAAACCACCTGAACCTAACATCGTTCCCGTAGCAAACCCACCTTCCGAAAGAGACTCATACGTCATTAAACGCTTTTCGCCTGCTTCGGTTGTTAAAATATTTTCCGCTGATAAAATCGGCACAGAAGATCCTCCTGCTACCACAGCCTTTAATTTATGTCCGTCACGGATACCTCCGCAATATTCATCCGAGTAGATAAACTCCTCGACAGTAATCCCTAATGGAATCTCATAAACACCGGGTTTCTTAATATGACCAGAAGCCGAAATTAATTTGGTTCCTGCGCTCCGACCGATACCAATCGCCGCATAGGCATCCCCTCCGTTATTAACAATCCAAGATGTCGCCGCAATGGACTCCACATTGTTCACCACGGTAGGACTTTGCCACAAACCTTTGACAGCTGGGAATGGAGGTTTATTACGCGGATTTCCACGTTTTCCTTCCAAAGATTCCAACAAGGCCGTTTCTTCTCCACAGATATAAGCACCACCACCTGGCTGGACAAAAAGATCTAAATCATAGCCAGACCCTAATATATTTTTTCCTAATAATCCCTTGTCATAGGCTTCTTGTATCGCTTTTTCAAGAATGTTGATGACATACATCAATTCCCCACGCACATAGATATAAGAGGTATTTGCACCCAAAGCAAAACTGGAAACAATCATGCCTTCGATCAAGGTATGAGGCGTTTTCCACATCAAATAATGATCCTTGAATGTGCCCGGCTCTGATTCATCCGCATTACAAACCAAATAACGAGGTACTCCTTCGGGCTTCGCCAAAAAAGACCACTTCATACCCACTGGGAATCCAGCACCTCCACGACCACGTAATCCCGACTTCTTCACTTCCTCTGTAACCTCATCCGGCGCCATCGTTTTGATCGCTTTCTCCACAGCCTTGTAACCTCCGTTTTGCATGAAAACGTCAATAGTCTCAATTCCTGGTACGTCAATATGTTGCGTTAATATCTTCATGCTCGGCTTATTTGCTTAATTCGTCAATAATTTGATCAACTTTCTCATTCGTCAAATGCATGTAATACTTCTCCCGAATTTGGAATACGGGACCCCAACCGCAAGCAGCTAAACACTCAACTTCTTTGATCGTAAACTTACCATCCTTCGTTGTCTCTCCCGTTTGAATTCCCAAACGCTTCTTCAAGTGATCGTATACTTCTACGCCACCCATCAAGCAACAAGGACCTGTTCGACAATACTCAATCACATGTTCGCCCACAGGCTCCAAGTGAAACATGGTGTAGAATGATGCGACCTCATATACTTCAATCGGACTGATTGAAAGCAATGAAGCTACATAATCCATCACTTCCGGCGAACACCATTTCCACTCAGCTTGCGCTAAATGAAGGATAGGCAATAAGGCCGACTTCTGTTTTCCTTCCGGATAACGGGCAATGATTTTTTTAACTAATTCCAGCGTCTCTGCTGGGAAAATAATGTTGCTCATGTCTTAAGTATCTAACTCTCCTGCAATTACGTTCATAGATGACATCGTTACGATCGCATCTGATAAGGTCGTTCCCTTAATCATTTCAGGGAAAGCTTGGTAATATATATAACCTGGTCGGCGGAATTTCAATCGATAGGGCGTCCGACCTCCGTCAGAAACCAAATAGAATCCCAATTCGCCATTTCCACCCTCAACCGAATGGTAAACTTCCCCTACGGGTGCATCAATTTCACCCATCACAATTTTAAAGTGATAGATCAATGCCTCCATGTTGTGGTAAACATCTTGTTTGTCTGGTAAATAATAATGAGGCGCATCCGCGTGATACGGACCTTCCGGCAAATTATCGATGGCTTGTTGGATGATGCGCAAACTTTGCCACATCTCCTCTTCACGAACCAAGAAACGATCGTAGGTATCTCCCTTCGTTCCAACAGGAACATCAAATTCGAAATCTTCGTAAGAAGAATACGGATTCATCGCACGTACATCGTAATCAACTCCTGCAGCACGTAAATTTGGACCCGTAAATCCGTAATTCAACGCACGTTCAGCGGAAATACCGCCCACATTTTGTGTCCGGTCCATGAAAATACGATTACGCATGACCAATCCTTCAAACTCCTTTAATGCTGCGGGCAATTCTTTCAATAATTTATTGATTTTCTCGATGGCTACAGGCGTAAAATCACGTTCCATCCCACCAAAACGTCCCATGTTCGTTGTTAAACGCGCACCGCACATTTCCTCATAAATCTCATAGATAAACTCGCGCCATTGGTACACATATAAGAAACCAGTTAAGGCTCCTGTATCCACAGCCAAAATCGAGTTACAGACGATATGATCCGTTAATCGAGCGAGCTCCATCATAATCACACGCATGTATTGCGCACGCTTAGGAACTTCAATACCCAATAATTTCTCAACCGTCATGTGCCAGCCCATGTTATTAATAGGTGCTGAACAGTAGTTCATCCGGTCTGTTAAGGTCGTAATTTGGTAAAAGGGACGACGCTCGGCAATTTTCTCAAATGCACGGTGGATATATCCCACGGTTTGCTCGGCATCCACAATCGTTTCGCCATCCATCGTCAAGATGTTTTGGAAAATACCGTGTGTGGCAGGGTGTGTAGGACCTAAATTAAGCGTTGATAGCTCATTTACATAAGGCCCGCCCTTTTGCGTCTTATCTAAACCTACGTTAGGGTTATTTACTAAGGCTACTTCTGACATGCTTTGTCGCTTTTATCGTCCAAATAATTCATCAATTTTATCATGACGCGTCGCATCCTCTAACGGATATTCCTTACGCATCGGATGGTAATCCATCTCGTCCATATTCAAGATACGAGTCAAGTTGGGATGACCATCAAACAAGATTCCGTAAAAATCAAATGCCTCACGCTCCATCCAATTGGCTGCAGCAAATAAGTCAGTGATCGTCGGGAAATTAGGTGCTTCAATCGGCGCGTAGGCCTTAATCATCAAGCGCACATTGTTTTCCAAACTATGCACATGATAAATCACACCTAATTCTTGCCCTTTGGCATCCGGAAAATGGATACCTGCCAAATCCGTTAAAAACTGAAATTTAAAAACAGGATGTGCGTACAAAAAGTGTAACATCGGTACGATGTTTCCCACACCCGTTGTGAATTGCAGGATACCATGCGACTCTGTCACACCATATATCGCCTCCGCACCAAATTGCGCAACTAAGGCATCTGTTATTTGTTGATTCTCCATGCTTGTTATTCTATTCCGTATGATGCCAACAACGCCTTGTACTCAGGCTCGTTTCTACGGCGTGTCGTTTCGTTTTTGGCCAATTCTTGGATTTGCATAAAGCCATCCAAAATTTGCTCGGGACGTGGTGGGCAACCTGGCACATACACATCCACAGGGATGATTCGATCAATGCCTTGCAAGACAGAATAAGTATCAAAAATACCACCTGAACAAGCACAAGCTCCTACGGAAAGTACCCAACGAGGCTCAGCCATCTGCAAATACACTTGCTTAACGACAGGTGCCATTTTCTTAGAGATCGTTCCCATCACCATCAAAACATCCGCCTGACGTGCTGAAAAGCTCAAACGCTCCGCACCAAAGCGACCAATGTCATAATGCGATGCCATCGTAGACATAAACTCAATCCCGCAACAAGACGTCGCGAAAGGCAATGGCCACAAGGAATTAGCACGCGCTAATCCGACCAAACTATCTAAACTCGTTGCGAAAAAACCTGCTCCTTCCACTCCTGGAGGCGCTTCAGCAACTTGAACCGTTGAATTACTCATATCTTATCTGTCTGTTGAATACATAAACATTGGCTAAGCCAATATGTTTATTTTTCCCACTTTAAAATTCCTTTTTTAATCACGTAAACGAAACCAGCTAACAACAAACCCATGAATACGAGCATGTCATAAAAGCCATTCCATGACAATTCGCGGAAATTAACCGCCCAAGGGTACATAAAAACGATTTCAATATCGAATAGCACGAACAAAATCGCCACTAAAAAATACTTAACGGAAATAGGCGTACGCGCATCACCAATAGATTCAATACCACATTCAAAGGTATCATCCTTCTTCGCCGAATGGCGCTTAGGACCCAAGGAATGTGTCGCAAACATCGTTGCGAAAATAAAGGCTAACGCTGCCAAGAGCTGAACGAATATCGGCAGAAAATCTTGAGGTTGATAGTTCATTACAAAGGCTTAAAAAATGAAGCCGCAATTTACTGTATAAAATCTAAAATTTCAGATTTTTAATGAAAAAATCATAGGCTTTTAGCCGCCTATTTCCCGAAACAAGTATTTTTTCAAGCAGGTACAAAAAAATCAAAAAAATCCTGTAATTTTGTCCGGCAAATAAGAGTAGTTCTTACACTCCATCAAATTATTTGCCATGCTCGATTCCAACAAATTTCTTTTTGAGGCCCTAACATACGACGACGTATTGTTATTACCTGCTTATTCAGAGGTCTTACCTCGTGAAGTTAGCACGCAATCCCGTTTAACACGTAACATCACATTGAACATCCCAATCGTGTCAGCAGCGATGGATACCGTGACGGAAGCCGACCTAGCTATCGCCTTAGCACAAGAAGGAGGCATTGGAATCATTCACAAGAACATGACGATTGACCAACAAGCCGCACAGGTTCGCAAGGTGAAACGTTCTGAGTCGGGCATGATCATTGATCCCGTTACCTTAAAAGACAACCAAACTTTAGGTGATGCACAACGCATCATGAAGGAATTCAAAATTGGCGGTATTCCCGTGATTGACGACAAAGGTCATTTGGTAGGGATATTAACCAACCGCGATTTGCGTTTCCAAAAGCAAACCGCGCGCCCGGTAGCAGAAATCATGACCAAAGACAATTTGATCACGGCTAAAGAAGGGATCAGCATGGAAGAAGCCGAAAGCATTTTACAAGAATATAAAATCGAGAAATTACCTATCATTGATAAAAATGGCAAATTAATCGGTTTGATTACCTATAAAGATATTTTAAAGCGCAAGTCGCATCCTTTAGCATCGAAAGATCCCCTTGGCCGTTTACGTGTAGGAGCTGCGGTAGGTGTTACACCGGATTTATTAGATCGCGTGCAAGCATTGGTGAATGTAGGTGTAGATGTCATCAGCATCGATACAGCACACGGACATTCCAAAGGAGTTATCGACGCCTTGAAATCCGTTAAAAAATCATTCCCTAACCTGGACGTGATTGTGGGTAACATCGCAACCGGTGAAGCCGCTGTTGCCTTGGCAAAAGCTGGAGCAGATGCCGTGAAAGTAGGTGTGGGACCTGGAAGTATTTGCACCACGCGTATTATTGCCGGAGTGGGTATGCCCCAATTGACTGCCGTATACGAAGCAGCAAAAGCCTTGCAAGCATTTGATGTACCTGTTATTGCCGACGGTGGAATTCGTTATTCAGGTGATGTAGCGAAAGCCATCGCAGGTGGCGCAAGCACGGTCATGATGGGATCCTTATTAGCCGGAACGGACGAAGCACCAGGTGAAATGATCATTTTGGAAGGACGTAAATTCAAATCATACCGCGGCATGGGTTCATTAGAGGCCATGGAGGATGGATCGAAAGATCGTTATTTCCAAGATGCGGAAGATGATATCAAAAAATTAGTTCCCGAAGGCATCGTAGGTCGGGTACCGTTCAAAGGTTCCGTAACAGAAATCCTTTACCAAATGGTCGGTGGATTAAAAGCGGGCATGGGGTATTGCGGTGCCGCTTCGATTGAAGCCATGCAACAAGCCAAATTCGTGAAAATCACTTCGGCGGGTGTAAAGGAAAGTCATCCACATGATGTAAGCATCTCAAAAGAAGCGCCGAACTATTCAGCGAAATAAGCTTTTAGCTAATAAACAAAAAGGCCTCGTTCATCGCGAGGCCTTTTTTTATGCTTGATAGTTTTGAATCGTATCCACGAAACATTGAACCTTATCGGGGTGAATATCCGGATAAACGCCATGCCCTAAATTAGCAATGTAGCGTTGGGTACCAAAAGCCTTCAACATCGCTTTTGTTTCTGCTTCGACCGTTTTGAAATCACCATAAAGCGCACAAGGATCTAGATTTCCTTGTAGAGTTTTATTCGGGCCGACCAATTTACGTGATTCAGCGATATCCATATTCCAATCGAGACCGATTGTCGCGCAATTCAATTGAGCCATCTCTTCGCGGGCGAAGAATGCACCTTTGGCGAAAAGCGTGACAGGAACATCTTGAATGGCATCACAAATCTGTTTTAAATAGGGCGTTGAAAATGCGCTGTATTGAACTGGTGACAAAATCCCAGCCCAGGAATCAAAGATTTGCAACAAATTCGCACCGGCGTTCACCTGCGCTTTCAAATAAGCAATCGTAGAATCCGTGATTTTTTGCAATAAAGCATGTGCCAATTCAGGCTCTGCGTATAACATCTTTTTCGCTTGCGAGAAGGTTTTAGAACCCTTTCCTTCCACCATGTAACAGAAAATCGTAAATGGCGCTCCAGCAAAACCGATTAATGGGACACGACCCGACAATTCTTTTTTAACAATTTTAATCGCATCCAAAACGTATTTCAAATCCTCCTCCGGATTTGCATCACGGATTTTGGCTAAATCGGCAGCCGAACGAATAACCTCAGGAAAAACGGGACCTTTCTGCTCTTCCATCAAATAGGGTAAGCCCATCGCTTCAGGAACAACTAAAATATCAGAGAAAATAATCGCAGCATCTACCCCGAAACGATCAACGGGTTGAATTGTTACCTCTGCGGCCATCTCAGGATTAGTTGCTAAGCCGATAAAAGATCCGGCTTTCGC
>JBDLUL010000110.1:0-3052 GCA_039805345.1 Bacteroidota bacterium
TACATGAAAAACCGGATCCTCGATTTTTCCCATTACGCAATCGAATTATTGCGGGTATGACAGATGCCACATTGGTCGTAGAAGCAGCAGAAAAGGGTGGGGCACTTATTACGGCGGATTACGCGAATAATTACCATCGAGAAGTTTATGCTGTACCTGGAAATCTGGAAAAGCTTTTTTCTGAAGGCTGCAACCGGCTCATTCAGAAAAATAAGGCAATTATTTATACGGATTTCGCGCAATTGTGTGAGCAACTGAATTGGGGAAATTCGCCGAATAAACTTAAGCCAAGTAAACTATTGAGTTGGTCTCGCTTAACCGAGCCTGAAACGGAATTGATGGCTTTACTTGCAAAAAATGGGGAAATGCCCTTGGATGAGTTGGCTTGGAAACTACAAAAAAAGGTGACCGAAATAGCGATCACCTTGATTAATTTGGAATTCCAAGGCATGGTCAAAGCCTTGCCTGGCTATGTATATCGGATTAAAAACTAAACGCCCCAAGTACTCGGATTCACGCGCCAATCTTGTAAAGTCATTAATTGATTATCGGAGATGTAGTCTAGTTTAATAGCTTCCTCAACCAATACATCATAATTCGAAAGCGTTACTAAAGGAATCCCTGCGTTTTGAAAATTTTCGTCTGCGATACCAAAACCATAAGTAAAAATGGCTGCCATACCTAAAACCTCAACACCAGCTTGTTGGAGCGCTTCCGCCGCCTTCAATGAACTGCCACCGGTTGAAATTAAGTCTTCGATCAAGACTGCTTTTTGGCCTGCTTTCACAAAACCTTCAATTTGATTTCCCATGCCATGTTTCTTAGGCTCAGGACGTACGTAGCAGAACGGTAAATCCAAAAAATCAGCAACGAGAGCACCTTGAGCAATACCTGCTGTGGCGACACCTGCAATGACATCTACGTCTTTGAAATATCCTTTAATGACAGCAGATAGGCTATTTTTAATGTAAGTTCTCGCTTCTGGATCAGAGAGTGAAATTCGATTGTCGCAATAAATCGGTGATTTCCAGCCGGATGCCCAAGTAAACGGTTGGTCCGGACGTAATTGAATAGCTTTGATGCGTAATAAATGCTGGGCAACTTCTTGAGAAATGGTCAAATTGGACATGCGATATCGTTTCTGTTTAATAATTACAAAAATAGGTTTTTCGGCTTATCTTATCGTTATTTAATTCTATTTTTGCCAAAATTAAATTTCCCTAATGGTCATTTTTATCGACGATCGTCCGATCAAATTAATTAATCGAAAGAAAAAGCACAGCTATCCTCCTATGGAGGATTTTGATGTTATTATCGATGCACGATTAAAGCCCGTTAAAATTGCGGATTTCAAAGGGCATACCTGTCTGTTGAATGTGAGCGTAGATGAAATGGGGAGAATTATCGAAGACCTACACGGCAAAAAACCATTTGACTTTCATTCTTTATACATTTTGACCGGCATTAAAAAAGCCTTAAAAGAGAAGATTTGTTCGTTGTATACCGTTATTGAAGCAGCTGGTGGAGTAGTCCAAAATGATGCGGATGAGGTTCTTTGGATATACCGACTAGGTAAATGGGATCTTCCCAAAGGCAAATTGGAGAAAAACGAAAAGTTTAAAAAGGCAGCTGTCCGTGAAGTGGAGGAGGAATGTAATGTAAAAGCAACACTTGTGGACAAGGTGTGTACCACTTTTCATACCTACTCGCATAAAAATCAACGTATCCTTAAGAAAACCAAATGGTATTCGATGCGGAGTAAGCATACCGGAAAACTCATTCCGCAAGTAGAAGAGAATATTGAAAAAGTAGAATGGTTAGGCCCAATTGCGATGAATAAGGCTATTTCAGATACTTATTCCTCTATCCGATATGTCATGATTAAGTTTCAAGAAACTCAAATTCCATCTAACGTATAGGGTAAGTATTGGTCGATTTTACTTCCGTAGCGGTGTAAATCGCGGATTATCGTTGAGCTGATCGGTGCTAAATGTGGTGAGGTAATTAAAAATACGGTTTCCAGTTCCTCATTAATGTGCCGATTCACTTGTGAGATTGAATTTTCATATTCAAAATCGGTCGTATTGCGTAATCCACGAATGATGAATTTAGCACCCACTTCCTTGGCTACATTGGCTGTTAAATTTTGATACGTAACGACACGTACAGGTTTACCGTGAAAGGTCTGTTCGATATAGCCTTTCATTTTTTCCAAATTGAAATATCGATTCTTGTTCGAGTTTTGGCCGATACCAATCACGATTTCGTCAAATAAAGTCAATGCGCGCAAGACAATATCTTCATGCCCTTTTGTAAATGGATCAAAGGAACCTGGGAAAAATGCCGTTCTTTTCATGGGAGTGGGATATTCAATCGGATTAAATCAGCTATCATTTGGGTGTCCGATGCGCCTGGACCTTGTAGTTGAATACTTTCTTGGTTCCATTGGATATCAAACGTATCTCGAATGGAATGCAAATAAAACGCCAAAGCTAATTCGTGTTCATAAGGGAATACATTGACTAATTGGAGTCTCCCATGTTGAAAATAACTTATGTAGGCATGATTCTCCTGTAAATACACCTGAATTCGTGGATGTATGTAAAGTTTAGAACGATTAAGTTCGATGCCTAATTGGTGTTTGTATTGAATGTTTGCCAATGGGAAATAAATGGCCAATTGGTCTTTCCAAGCACTAGGCACCAAGAATAAAAGAATGGAATCTACTGATTCGCATGCTTGTTCGTGTAATTCATTTCCATCCATGCAATGCTCGCCTAATGCTTTTTCAAGAAACGCTATCCGATAGAGAGGATCGTGGTAGTCTTTAGGTAGTAATAAGAAAGCGGGATGTATAATAGAAACTTCGATTGTCTGTAACTGAGCATTATCAATTCCTGAACTTTTAAGACTTTTCGCAAGGCCTGCTTTGGCTTGTTTCCAGGTAATTAAGTCTGCTTCTTGCAATCGAATGCCCTGCTCACTCACTTGCAATTGCAAGCTTGTGTTTGTTCGTGTAGGATTCGTTTGTAAATCAGTTTGCAAGGTCATT
>JBDLUL010000111.1:0-5149 GCA_039805345.1 Bacteroidota bacterium
TGGATTCGAACCACCGTAGGCATTCACCAGCAGATTTACAGTCTGCCCCATTTGGCCGCTCTGGTATATCCCCTTCATTTTGTTTCAGCGAAACGTTTTGCTGAAATAGTTCGCAAAAGTAGCTCCTTTTTTGATTTCCGCAAAGCTCTCGTCAAAAAAAATGTGATATTTTTTTATTAAAGTTTAATTCCGAAGCTAAATGCCGTTAATTGTGGCCCCAAATCCTTTTTGAATACAGGTGACAAATCATAATTAAAGAAGAACTCGCCTACATGGCGCAACGCAACTTCGGCTTTCACTCCATAACGCACCTGATTCAAATTGAAGTTCGACCCGATGCGGGATAAGTTGTCGGTCTTTTCTTCAATGGTTTTCGTCCAACTATCTAATCGATAACTTACATAGCCTCCTAAACCAATCATGCGGATTGCCGACTCCTTACTAAATACCACATGCGGCACGATTGGTAACGTTATGTAGGACACAGTCAGCTTGTTTTTGCTTAATTCAATTTCATTGTTCTGCGCATCAAACATTGGTTTGAAATTCGTAGATGTGGCGGCCTTGTTTACCACCCGGTTGTGGTCAAACATGAAATTGTACCAATCAAACGACAAACCGTAGCCCACCTTAAGTGCACTTTTCTTTCCTCGCGCGATCATCGCTGATGAAGAAAAATCTAGACTCACAAATCGTGATCCTAAGGGTTTTAATTCTGAATCAGTGCTTAGATAGGGACTCGGATAAACCGTAATTACATTTTCAGGCATTTTCCCCGCTAGGCCATTAAGTCCGATGTATATATTAAAACCTTTTCGCTGATACAGGTCTTTATTCTTGTTCTTCTGATCATCTTTTTTGGAATCCTTGCCCCAAGTTACATTCGTTTCTTCGCCATTCGCCTCTTTAACACGCACGCCATTCCAATCCACATGCACTTCTTCTTTCCCGTCTTTGACATGGATTCCATTCCAACCTACGCGTACTTCCTCTTTCCCATCACTGTGTATGACCAGCGCCTTACCCAAGCTATCCGATGAAACGTCGATCTTCTTGCGATCGTCATTCGGATACGTCATTTTAAATGTCTTCTGTGGACCCCTAAAGGTCGCACCCGATTTAATTACACCTATTTTGACCCTACTCTTCCCGATTTGAACAGATAAGCTACTGTCACCTTCCGAATCGGTTTTGATAACGGTCCGAATATTTTGCCATAAACTATCTGTGAGGACTAAACCCTTACTTTGGAAAACTTTTTCCAACTCTTCCCGCAGGGTTTTGTTTGTTTCTTGATTCCCGCCAAGTAGGGTTTGATTTCGTTTGTCAATTTTCAATAATAAACTATCAGGATTATTATTTCCCAAAAGCTGCTGTGTCAATCCCAATAGGACGATGAAGATGAATGTTCTCATTGTATTTGAAATGTTTGTTTAACGGTTTGTTCTGTTCGATAATAGGTATTTGCAACTTGGTGAATGCCATCTTCCAATGACCGATTCCCCTCTTTTAATGCTTGCCAATCTAGCTGCTCTCCTGCAACTACTTGTCTAACTTGTTTTAATAGACGCCCTACAAAGGTTTTTTTCTTTGTCAGGACAGGTACATCTTCTCGCTGCGCAACGCTTGTTTGCGTTGTTGTTTCCTCCACCGGATCGATGTCAATACGAACCCAAACCTCCTCTGCCTGCTCAGGTGTCTTCGTTATCTGTGCCACGAGAGGTTGTTGATCCATTTGAATAACCTCAGGCTGCTTGACGGATGTTGGAATTATTTGATGGGACGCTTTGTTGGTAGTTTGTTCCGATTTTAGTTCCAAAACGTTAGTTCGTACATCCAACGTTGGCGTATTTGACGTGATACTTGGTTTTGCTACAGAACTTATTGCTTGTTTCTTGGGATTTGAATACGGTGGAAGTTCGACATTGCTTTCCCAATTCAAACTCACGATCACGGCTAATGCGGCCGCTGCCGACCATGCCCAGGTGTTCATACGCAACCAAAGTGGCCGTACAGACTTTTTATCCATACGTTGCTCCATGCGTTCCCACATGTTTGCAGGAACATCCGATTCTTGTGCTTGAATTTGTTTTTGCCAAGCCTTTTCAAGCGCTTCCCAAGAAGTATTTATTGGCTTTTTCATGATTCAATTCGTTTTATTTTTTGCTGGATCATTGCCCGAGCTCTTGATAATTGTGATTTGGATGTCCCCGATGAGATGCCTATTAATGTCGCAATCTCTTCATGACTATACCCCTCTATCGCATACAAATTAAATATCGTTCGATACCCAGGAGGCAATTCAGCAATTAAGGCCTCTATCTCCGCCGTTCGAAGATGCATCAGCGCATCGGCCGGTTCTCCTACATCCCACGCCTCTTCAATGTTTTTTGTGAATGCATCTCCTTGTTTTCTAATTTTCATCAAACATTCGTTGACGATAATTCGCCGAATCCACCCCTCAAAACTTCCTGCCTCATGAAATGTTTCCACTTTTGAAAAGACTTTCATAAATCCTTCCATCAACGCATCTTCCGCATCTGGGCCATTGCCTAAATACCTTCGACAAACAGCCATCATTTTCCCCGAATAGCGATTAAATGTCGCATGCTGCCCCTTGCGGTCCTGTTTTTTGCAGGCCAGTACCAATGATTGCTCAAGGTTTTCGGAGGGTAAATGTGTTAGCAAAGTTGACAAAGTGTTAATTGTACGTAAAGATGGTTAAAAAGTCAAAATGGTTGCGTAGGTTTGAAAAGAATCCCAAAATTCCGTTCTTTACATACAATTAGACTTCTATGCCAAACGCAGCACCCATTGGGATTTTTGATAGTGGAATCGGCGGATTAACGCTCGCGCATGCCATCACAGAGTTGATGCCGCACGAACATATTGTTTATTTCGGTGATACGGCACATTTGCCTTATGGCGACAAATCAGCGACGGCCATTCAGGCCTATTCTTTGAAGATTTGTAATTTTTTGATGGAGAAGCAATGCAAATTAATTCTCATTGCCTGCAACTCTGCTTCAGCTGCCGCATACGATTTGGTTAAAACGTATGTAGGAACCAAAGCGATTGTCGTCAATGTCATCGATCCCGTCATTGATTATTTAGACCACAACTGGGCTGAGAAAACGATTGGACTCATTGGAACGAAACAAACGGTTAACTCCGGTATTTATGCCTCCAAAGCAGAATCACTTCGGAAATCAATTCAGGTGAAATCATTAGCGACGCCTTTGTTGGCACCCATGATCGAGGAGGGATTCTTCAACAATAACATCTCCGAACAAATTATTAAAGAGTATTTGGCGCATAAGGATTTGGCAAATATTGAAGGCTTAATTCTAGGATGTACGCACTATCCCTTAATCAAGAAGCAGATTGATGCCTATTACCATGGACAAATTCCGGTGATTGATACGTCATTGATTGTCGCTGCTGCCATCAAACAAATTTTAGCGAATGCGGATTTGTTGGTAGGTTCTCAAGCACCCTCTACCCGCCAATTTTTCGTGTCGGACTACACAGATTCTTTCGAAAAATCGACGCAGATTTTCTTTGGGGAAACCATCAAGTTAACGCAATACCCGATTTGGGATTAGTTCGATTTGCTAAGCAATTGCGAAACGCGCTGACGTAATTGCCATTTGGCAAAACGCTCCTTTTGCTCTTGTTTGCTTTGCTTAAACCAAAGCCAAGCGACTGCTCCTACCAATAAATAAGGGGCCGTTAATAGATATAATATACCTGTATTTAATCCCGTAGCGATATTGGAACGGCCGTTTGAAATCGTACTTTCTACTGTTGTACGACACATGGCACATTGTGCATCAACATCCAGTTGAATCAGTAACAATAGGCAAATGAGTATTAAAATATGCTTATACATAATATGGGGAGATCATAAGGTAAACAATGACACCTGAAACGGAAACATATAACCAAATAGGATAGGCCCACTTAACTGTTTTTTTGTGTGCGTTAATATCACCCGTTAAGGCATGGTACAGGGCCATAAGTACCAAACGAACAACACCGATGGAAAGGATAATGTGGGAAGAAAGCAAGAATAAATAAATGCCTTTGATTAGCCCTTCTCCGCCAAATTTTGTGGATTCGTTCGCAACGTGATATAGAATATATAATACCAAGAAAACAGCCCCTTGTAATACGGCAGCTCCCATCGCTTTGCGATGGCCTTCAATGTTCTTTTTCTTTATAGCAATCAAGGCAATAATTAAACTCAACGCCGTCGTGCTATTGATGATGCCAATCAAGTGTGGGAGAATCTTGGTCCAATCGCCTAAAGGTAATTTGCTAGGCAATGATAATAGGCCTGCAACCGCTAAAGGTATCGCGATGGAGATCACATTAATGATCAGGTTATTCTTTGGGGATTTTGTTAGTGTAATCATATTTTATTCAGTCGCATAAATGCTTTTTAAAACTTTGATTTCCATGATCAAGCGGTCGACTTCTTTTTTATCCGTGCCATCGTAGAACCCTCGAATAACACCGGCTTTATCTACAAGTACTAAACGTTCTGAATGGATAAATGTTTCGTCGGGGTTTTTGATTGCGGCATCATATTCAGATGCGTCCGCCAAGGGTACATGAAAGCCCTTGAGGATTAATGGGTAAATTTCTTTTTTTGCCCCTGTTAAAAAGGTCCAGCGTGTAGAATCTGCTTCGAATCGTTTCGCATAAGCTGCAAGTTTAGCAGGCGCGTCATAGTTCGGGTCGACAGATATGGAGATGAAACGAATATCGGAGTCTTGATTGAAGGTATCCGTTGCCCGACTAACCTGTGACGTTATTTTGGGGCAAATTGTTCCGCATCGCGTAAAGAAGAAATTGGCAACATATATTTTGCCTTGTAAGTTCTTAGATGAAAATGCGTTGCCGCTTTCGTCGGTTAATTGGAAAGCTGGAATTGTTTGAAATACAGTGTCGAGTTCAGACTCGTTCCATCGGGGATTTAACCGTTTGGACATTTTAATTTCCCCTGTCGTAGAATCGATTGCGGGAATAAAACGAGGTAATTCGTAGTGGTTAGTGCCGAATGTCTTTAGTCCTAAAAAGATAAAGACAGGCACTATTAATGTAATTAATAAGATGCCTGTCTTCTTATTCATAATTCCTGTTA
>JBDLUL010000112.1:0-2716 GCA_039805345.1 Bacteroidota bacterium
CTGCTTTTGCTTCCTCTACTTTATCTGGAGAACACAATACGAGTACACGTACGTCTTTACCAGTTCCATGAGGTAGGGCAACCACACCACGAACCATTTGGTCCGCTTTGCGGGGGTCTACGCCTAAGCGAACATCAATGTCCACTGAGGCATCGAATTTTGTATAGGAAATTTCCTTCAATAATGCAGCTGCTTGGTCAAGCGTATACGCTTGCGTAGCATCGTATTTTGATAGGGCTTCCTTTTTTTTCTTCGTAAGTTTTGCCATTACCTTTTAATTAAAATGTTTATTTCTGATGGTTAAATCAGAACGGTTTATCACCAGAAACAGTAATACCCATTGATCTTGCCGTTCCAGCAATCATACTCATTGCCGCTTCGATTGTAAAGCAGTTCAAGTCTGGCATCTTCGTTTCCGCAATGACGCGAACTTGATCCCAAGTTACAGAACCTACTTTTTTCAAGTTTGGTTGTGCTGAACCGGATTTAACTTTCGCAGCATCCAATAACAAAATCGGCGCTGGAGGAGTTTTTACAACGAAATCAAACGATTTGTCTGCGTAATAAGTAATTAGGACCGGCAATACTACGCCGTTTTTATCTTGAGTACGTGCATTAAACTGCTTGCAGAACTCCATGATATTTAATCCTTTCGAACCTAATGCAGGACCGATGGGTGGTGAAGGATTGGCTTGGCCACCTTTGCATTGAAGCTTAACGTAACCAGCTATTTCTTTTGCCATGTTAAAACATCGTTTATTTAGTGAAATTAGAGGTTTTTCTGCCAATAAGGGTGGAAGCTTCCTTATCTGAATCCCCTCCGGGTGACTTTCCTGTGTAACAATACATTCCAGCCCATTAAGCCTTTGAAATTTTCAAATGACATAATGCCGCTTTTTAAACGGACTGCAAAATTAAGGGAAAATAATTAGAATGCAAGTACTTGCGCGAAGAATTTTATTGAATGTTAGGCTTTTTTGAAAATCATCTCATAAAATTCGCCAAACCCATGCTTGATGGTTATTTCAACCGCATAACCATTCTCAAGTAAAAAAGCTTGAATGGATTCAAATGTATCCATGCTCTGATACATGTCATCTTGATGATTTTCCAGTTGGACCCGATCGATCTGGCACCCTGAAATAGGGAATAAGCCTCTCAAGCATTTTAATTCATGCCCTTCGGTATCAATTTTTAATACATCTATGTGGGTTATCTTCTGCTCCTGAATGTAATCGCGTAAAGCAATTGTCTCAATTTCAATCGTTTCGCTGATGATTTCAGAGGGTTTGACGCCCAGCACCTGCGCCTTCTTTGCTAAATATTTACTCGTGGGATTAAGCGCTTCAAAAGAAGAGGTCAAATCCAATTTGTTGATGTAGAAGGTAAGTACCTGTTTCGCATGGGATACCCCTTTATTGACCAGGTTGATGTTTGTGTTACCCTTGTATTTTTGGGTCAACAATTGAAATAATCTCGGGTTAGGTTCAAACGAGGTAATCTGTGCATTCGGGCGAATGGAGAAAAAGAAATCCGCCGATTGACCTTTGTTGGCCCCAACGTCAAAAATACGTGGATTCGCAGGTAAAGCCTGTCTGTAAAACCGCTTTAGTTTTGGGTAGAATCGAATAGTTTCATTCAGCTCAATGAGGTATGAAATAAGTCTAATTCTTTTGTTCATGTACCAAGTGAATTGTATCAAAAAAAAAGCCTTGGTAACCCAAGGCTTTTCATAATAGAATGCGTTATTATTTCTCTACTTGTGCGTAGTTCAATTCCAATGGTGTGTTACGGCCAAAAATCTTAACCATAACAGATAATTTTTTGCTGTTCTCGTGAATTTCTTCAACAGTACCTTCAAAGGAAGCAAATGGACCGTCGATTACGCGAACGGTTTCCCCTTTGATAAAGCTTATCGATGCATATTCTTCTACAGCTGCTGCCTCATCTACCTTGCCTAAAATACG
Organism: Bacteroidota bacterium; assembly: GCA_039805345.1. Classification (GTDB taxonomy): domain Bacteria; phylum Bacteroidota; class Bacteroidia; order Cytophagales; family Spirosomataceae; genus Aquirufa. Next base: position 1,968 of record JBDLUL010000112.1, read on the forward strand.
ATTTACTTCACTTTGGCTCATCGGTACTGGTTTCTTAACGATTACTTTCGTCTTTTTCACCTTTCCGCCTTCAACCTTAGTAACTTCGATTTCCTCGTTGTTTGCTTGTAAGAAGCCGATGACACCTGGCGTTGAAGTCAAAATGTGACTTACCTCTCCAGCTAAGTCAGCTTCCACCATGATATATCCTGGAAACAAGTTTTTCTCACGAATGACTTTTTTCCCTTTACGGATCTCGTAAATCTTTTCAGTTGGGATAAGAATTTGTGGAACAGAATCTGACACACCTTGGCGTGCAAGCTCATTTTCCATATAGGTCTTTACCTTTTTTTCCTGCCCTGAGATCGCTCTCAATACGTACCATTTAGTCTCTGCCATGGAAATTGCTTTTTAGGATTGGGTTACCCCTTGTTAAAATGAACTATAGAATAAATCCAATCCAGATTTAAACGCCAAATCTACGACTCCTACCAATAAGGCAAAAATCAATGAGGCAACTAAAACTAAAACAGAACTTGATTGCAAGTCTGTGAATTTAGGCCATGTAACGTTCTCCGTTACTTCTACCCAAGATTCTTTAATCAATGATGTAAAACTGCTCATAATTTACCGATTATCGGTTTTTGTTAATTTCGTTGCACGGGCACAAGGATTCGAACCCTGACCAAAGGTTTTGGAGACCTGCATACTACCATTATACTATGCCCGTAGAAAGGATTGCAAATTTAGATAAAAAAACCTAATTAACA
>JBDLUL010000113.1:0-6462 GCA_039805345.1 Bacteroidota bacterium
TCGTTTCGCCCCATCCCGAACGATACGAAAAGAAACATCATCACAGTCCCACCCTTGTTACGCCAAGAGGTAAAATCAATTCAACCAAAAGCGGGAACAAGATGGCTTATTTATTTAACGCATTACAGACTTGCAGATGAAATCATGGCGTGGTCGGAAAAACATCATTCCATTAAATTGGATTGTTTTTGGGACAACCCAAGTCATAAAAGTATATACGAATATTCTGAATCCTTGACTTTCCATCCGATTGATGCGGAAAAATATTTGGAAAAAATGACAGATTGTGTGGGATTAATCTCTACGGCAGGCTTTGAATCTGTGGCGGAAGCGATGTACCTGGGCAAGCCCGTTATGATGGTTCCTGTTCCCAATCACATTGAGCAAATGATTAATGCTTACGATGGCGAATTATCGGGCGCAGGCGTACGAGCAGGGTCGTTTGACCTGAATGTTTTCAACGATTATTTACCACATCATAAACTCGTGCAAGAACGCTATCAGTACTGGGTTTCTCAAGCTAATTTTGGCTATCTATTGACCGACTTAATTCGTAAACCTTTTCATGCTCCGAAATTTAGTCCGAAGAATGAAGGGGGCTTATCTACCACGTGGTAAAAATTAAGGCAGGTATAACACCTGCCTTACATATTGCTAAAAATTAACTTGTGCTTGAATGCGGAGCAAATTTCCGGTTTGTAAATTTTCTTTTAATTTAAAATCCTCGGCACGTTTGGTCGACATCGTGTACATAGCCACTAATTCGAAATTCTTATTTGGTTGCCACTCGAGCCCTATTTCGGTTTCATCTACTCGATAACTGCGCGCATCAAGTTCATGCTTCTTACCGCCTTCATAGTGTTGAACACGTACGAATGGAATTAGAATTTGTTTCGCTAAATCCATTTTATATGAAAAAGTAGCATATCCCCCTGAGAGCTTTTTGTTTTCAATGGTACCTGTCACCTTGTTAAATTCAGGGCCCGTACCTACATTGTATTCCGCTTGAATACCAAATGGCTTAGGATATAAGACAAAACTTGCTGCCACACGTTCATCCGTATAACTCTTATCAGCAGACACTTTAACACCCGTACTTAGTTGATCAGAAGCCATTGTCCATTTTCCTGAATAAGCTTGGATACCAGCTTCTATAATTTGATTCTTAATTTGGATGGGGTATGATAATCTTGCTACGATATGCGGAGCATCGTTTGCCTCAGGTTTGTTGGCGGTCTGTCCGTTGTAAGCGCCAAAGGCGAATACACCATAGTCACCTGAGCCCTTTAAACCGTCATTCACTAATGAGCTAAACAATTTTCGCGTTTTTGCGGGTGCCCAATAGAAAAACACACCTAAGTCACGCTCATTAGATACAGCACTGTTTAATGCATCGTTCCGATCTAATGGCAAACGGTTTTGACTAGACTGCATATTTTCAAAGCCAAAAGGCACCTTACTTTGGCCTATACGAAAACGAAATTCGTTTTGCTTATCCAAACCCAAATCAAAATAAGCATCTCGAAGTTGACCAAAATGTAATCCTGTTGAAGAAGCGCTACTAGCAAAATCAGGCTGTATATAGAAGTATACACGCTCATTAATTTGACCACTGAAAATAATACGAAGTCTTCGAATAAAAAATCCTCCATTGTCTCCAATACTCTTATCCCCTTGTTCGGATTTTAATTGATTATTTGTTTCTAACAAGCGATTGTAACGCACTTGTCCATATCCGCGAATACTAAACGAATCGTACCACTTTTTAACGGGCGTTTGACTAGGTGAAGGTGATTGTGCAAAAGAATCTAAAGACCAAAGCAATGCCAGGGCCCCTAAAATAAGGGTCAATTTTTTCATGATTATATTGGTGTATGATAAATAATACCCTACACACAATTAAGTGTGCAGGGTGAGGTAAATGTTAAGCGATGATCCAGCGGAATGAAACAAATAAGAGTGCTGATAAAATTATCGTCACAGGAAGTGTTAGCACCCAAGCTAGTACAATATTTTTTACTGTACCCCCTTGAAGATTTTTGATACCACGTGAGGCAACCATTGTTCCTGCGATGCCAGAAGATAAAACGTGTGTTGTACTAACCGGCCATTTGTAAGCTGTTGCTAAACCAATCGTTAAGGAAGCGATTAGTTCCGCAGATGCACCTTGCGCATAGGTTAAATGGTTTTTTCCAATTTTCTCACCGATGGTAACAACGATACGTTTCCAGCCAACCATGGTTCCTAAGCCCAAAGAAAGGGCAACTAACCACATCACCCATGCTGGAGCAAAATCGGTTACACCCGCAATACCTGTGGAAGATGTTGATCCAAAGCTAAAGAAAGGGGCTTTATCTCCTTGCGTTGCTTTTTTCAAGATTTTCTTATCGCCAGATGACAAAGCAACAGACTCGCTTTCTAATAATTTTTTAGATTGCTTATTTATCGTTAATGCTGCTTTACGAATATCAAACTTTTGCGTTGTTGACATCGTTTGAGTCGTCACACCTGATGCTAAAATCTTATCTAAATCTGCTGAAGAATGAACCAGTTTATTATAGCTTTCGCGTTCTTTTGCGGATAAGGGAATCGTGTCAATTTTAGCGGATATCGCTTTAACAGCTGTTAAGCTCGTTTTTACCTGTGCTAAATCAAGATTTGTATTTACGGCAAAATAGCCTGGCAAAAAGGCGATTAGTATCACCATAACAAGTCCAATACCTTTTTGACCATCATTACGACCATGGAAGAATGAAACCAATGTACATGTCGTAATTAATATCGCACGAATCCACATGGGAGGAGGAGACTGTTTCTTAGGTTCTTTGAAGATTTCTTTATTTTTGATTGTTTTTTTCAAGACATACATCAAAATGATAGCCAAGGCAAAACCAAAAAGCGGAGACAACAATAAAGCTTGCCCGATTTCAATGGCTTTATCCCAATTTATCGCTGAAACCCCTTTATTCGAGTTTTCTGGCAATAAAGCATGACCTACGCCAATGCCAATAATCGATCCAATCAAGGTATGCGAACTTGAAGCCGGTATACCCAAGTACCAGGTTCCTAGATTCCACATAATCGCAGAAATCAACAAAGCAAGTGCCATGGCCATGGAATGGTATACATCTGAATCCATGAGGAGCTCGGTGGGCAAGAGCCCTATAATACTCATGGTAACACCAACACCTCCTGTTAATAAACCTAAAAAGTTCATAAAACCAGACCAAACAACTGCTTGTGTAGGTTTTAGTGAGTGCGTGTAAATAACGGTTGCCACAGCATTGGCGGTATCGTGAAATCCATTCACGAACTCAAACGCACAAGCTGCAAAAAGGCAGAAAAACAACAAAAATAACAAGGTTGGATCGAGTCCGAACATGGTAGAGGTGTTTAAGTGTTTATATTGGTAATTATCTTGGCGCAAAACTACAAGGTTAGGACAATTCCAATGTTAAGGAATTGTTAACAATGTGTAAACCGAGGATTACCAATAGCTAGATAAAATACTAAATCAATTATGCGGAAACCGGACTCAACTAGGGTCTTGACCCTGACTTCGTCTGCTCCCGACGTTCACTGGTAAATAAGGTCCCCATTGCTGCTGCTAGTTTATGGATAAGTTCTTTTTGATAAACCTGCTCAGACGTTTTTACCTCTCCTAAAGCTGGAACATTTGCTCCAAGCATCGCATACCAAATCTCGTGGCAATCTTTAACCTTTTCTCCATGCGAAGTCCATTCCGTTTTAATGGCATCTCCCCGACCGTGATCCGTTGTAATGAGTATCGTTGTTTTGCCTTTATATAAAGGGTCCGACTCGACAAAATTCCAAATTTCAGCTATCCACGCATCAACCCGATGGGCTGCATCTAAATAATGATTGTAAGTCCCCTCATGAGCAAATTCGTCGGTATCACCATAGGAAATATAAAGTGCTTTAGGTTTCTTATTTTTTAAATAATCCATTGCTTGGTAATGCATAAAAACGTCCAAGACCTCCACACCGCCGAATGCCCGAAAGGAATCTTTCGTCATGCGTGAAAGCAACTCGCTATCTTTCGTTTTGACATAGCTATGATACGAATCAAATGCATTCACGACCGGAAATCCTGCACGCTCCTCATTCAAAATACGACCAAATGCATCCCAAGCCCCAAAAGCGGCAACCGATCCCTTATAGGCTGGAAGTCCATTCAAATACTCAAAAAAATTTGTGTTGGGATTCGGCTGATAGTCATTGGAATTCACTTGAACGTCCACTTGACCTGTTAAAATTTCACTATATCCTGGATACGAAAACCAATAGGGATTGGTAACATTAACCAAACTACCGACATTTCGGTTACCATGCAGCTGACCTTGTTTCACGACAGTATTCCAGAGAAAGGGCATTAATTTCGCACGACTCTCAGCTTCTGTTTTTGCTCCATAAGTCTCAACCAAACGCAAACTGTCGCCATGATGGAATCGCTTCATTTTTACGATTTCTGCGTCCAAACCTTTAAAAACTTCTTGCCATCGAAAGCCATCCGTTGTTATGACAATGACGCGATGGTCATTGGGCTGCTGGGCAAATACCTCAAATGAAAATAGGGCAGCCATAAGTAATAATTTCAACTTCATTTTAAATAGGTTTTGTTTTACAACCAAAGCTAATATAAATATTTAAACGAAACATAAAGACAAGAAATGCCGGCAGGAAACCCGCCGACATTATCTTTAATACACCAATATAAAATCGTACTAAAAACCGAATGTCGAAACCCAAGCCCTTTTTTGTTTGTCATATTTCAACGTAGAATCTGGCCATTCCACATAGTGTTTCATCGACAGGTATGCATTCAACGAACCTGATTTAACGAGTTCACGAAATAAAAAACCACCGCGCTCTTCGACTATTTTCTCATCAAAATGTGGGGTATTCACCACCTCTTCAAATTGATCTATTTCTAGCGTATTAGGCTTCAAGGTAAACCGACCCACGACCCCTCTCCGTAATTCCTTGCGGCCAGCTACAGGTCTACTAATTAAATAGGTATAAACACCTAGCGTATCTTTGGTCAATTGAACAATTCGAAACAAGGGCAATCTTTTTACATATTCTGCCCGAAACTGTGCTTGATACTTTGTTGAATCTGTTGCATAAAGGGCTTTTTCACTGATTATACTAATAATGTTCGTGAGTAATGTATCCCGCTCAGAATCGGAAAAATAATAGGCCGCTTCATTTTTCGATTGACAAGCTGCCAATCCAATAAAACAAATCAGTATCGAAACAATTACCCTTTTCATCTTAGTATAAATGATAGGGCTGCACAACATGTACAGCCCCAACTGTAAATTACTTGATATATAAAACTGAGTTTGGAGAGAATTCGGCCCAACCAGCTGTCCAATCTGAATCTTTGAATGCACCGATGTAATCCGTAGCAGTCATTCCAGGTAGTGTTGGTAAAGCTGTTCCAATCAATGACTCAGAAGTACCAGCCGTTAATGTTAACGTTGGACGAGCTGACCACAATGTAGCTGCAATACCTGTATTCGCAGTAGATGTCAATACTTTGTTTCCAGCAATTGCTTTGAACCAATCAGATGCTTTTACTCCCGTACCGATTTCAATCGGTTTAACTGTGCTTGTTTTTGCCGTTTGCTCTTCATCTGTCACGGGAAATCCAAAACCAAAAACATTCGAGTTTAAAGAAGTAAATCCTGATGTTCCCCAGCCCGTTGTTCCCGCGACAACTACATTTTTAACGATTAAATCTCCGTTAGCAGCGTTTGATTTCGCAGAACCTTTTTGACTATCGATATATAAACCAGTAGGATAACCCGTAATAAAAGTATTGTAAATTTTAATTTTGTTGTTCCGACGTAACTGCGCACCATTTTGGAAGTTATTGTCCAAGAAAGAAGCTGAAGTACCTTTTGCACCAATAACTGAGATGTTAGCAAAAGTCGCTGAGGTAAATGGCGTTGCAGCATCTCCATTCGAGTTGTTATCCACCTCGAAACCATTCGATCCTGATGCGTCTGCTAATTGACCATCTCGGTAAGATAAACCGAATTGAACATTTCCTGAATATCCATTATCCACATCAAAGTCATCATCCGTTCCTTTGTAAGCAATCAAGTATTTCGCATTGACTGTTCCACCAAACCACTCGAATGAATCATCCAAACCGAAAGAAGCTTGTACATATTCAATAGTCGTACCTGAACCGACAGAACCCATCGTCAATGAGTTGATCTCTTGGTTTGGATTCAACGGAATACCCGAGTACTCGATACGTACGTATTTCAATGTACCTGAATTGTCGTCCGCAACCGTACCCCCGTGAAAACCTTTGTAACCACCTTCTAATTCTACATTACCTGTTAAGTTGTTAGGCGCCTTTCCACAAATAACGACACCACCCCAATCGCCCGGAGCACGGCTCCCTACACCTTCTGCAGATGTAAA
>JBDLUL010000114.1:0-5250 GCA_039805345.1 Bacteroidota bacterium
GGCCTACCAAGTTATCCGCGAACACTGCAACTAATTATTCGAAACGCAAATGCTTCACGGACTCCCCTGATTCAGCTAATTCAATGAGCGAATCAATGCCGATTTGCAAATGGGAATTCACATAGCTCGTCGTTACTTTTTTATCAGAAGCCTCCGTTTTCACGCCATCTGGTGTCATGGGATTATCTGAAACAAGCAATAATGCACCATGAGGTATTTTATTGACAAAGCCAACCGTAAAAATCGTGGCCGTTTCCATGTCGATGCCCATCGCACGAATATCGGACAAATACGTTTTGAAAGCCTCATCATGCTCCCAAACGCGGCGGTTCGTCGTGTAAACCAAGCCAGTCCAATAATCCAATTCATGCTTCTTAATCATAGAAGAAACAGCGCGTTGTAAACGGAAAGATGGTAAGGCTGGTACTTCTTTCGGCAAATATTCATCTGAAGTTCCTTCTCCTCTAACGGCAGCAATGGGTAAAATCAAATCCCCTAAGTGTAAATTCTTTTTTAATCCACCGCATTTACCTAGAAACAAAACTGCTTTGGGAGATATGGCAGAAAGGATGTCCATGACCGTTGCAGCCATCGGAGAACCCATCCCAAAATTGATGATGGTAATGTTATTAGCCGTAGCCGTTTGCATGGGACGATCTTGTCCTAAAATCTCTACATTGAACTTTTCGGCGAACATGTCCACATAATTTTTAAAATTGGTCAATAAAATATATTGCCCAAAAGCCTCCAAGGGTGTTCCGGTATAACGGGGTAACCAATTAAGTACAATCTCCTCTTTTGTTTTCATGAATATGTTTGATTGGGTAATGAAATTAATCAACAAATAGATTAATTTAGGGTTTAGCTTTAAGCTCAACTTATGCTTGCTACTTCTGAATTAGTCGCTGTCTTTCCTGCATTTGATTACAAAATAACGCAAAAGGAAGGAAAACTTTACATTTTTGATGGGATTAGTAAGAAATACCGCTTATTAACCCCGGAAGAATGGGTTCGTCAGCACTGCCTAAATTACCTGACCAAACATTTAAATTACCCCACAAGTACGATTCAGATTGAGCGAAGTCACAAGATTGACCAATTAAATCGGCGGACGGATATTCAAGTATTTGATTCAACAGGGCAAGTATTTATGTTGATTGAATGTAAAGCTCCACATGTGGAAATTACAACCATTACATTCCAACAGGCTAGTCAATATCAGAAGAAAAATCAAGCGAAATACGTGGTCCTAACAAATGGCCAAGAAAACCATATTTATCAAATCGATTCCAGCAAACAAGAAACAATACAATTAGCACAATTCCCCTCCTATTATGAAAATAACTAATATACTATTAGGACTACTTTTATTAGGTAGCAACAACCTTTTGGCACAAAATAAGTCAGCACGTCCGAAACTTGTTGTCGGCATCGTCGTAGATCAAATGCGTTATGACTATTTATACCGTTTTTCGAATCGTTATGGCGAAAATGGATTAAAACGGATGATGCGCGAGGGCCTAAATTGCCAAGACAATCATTATAACTATGCGCCTACTGTCACAGCTGCAGGACATGCAAGTGTTTACACGGGAACAGTTCCTGCGGTTCATGGGATTGTGGGCAATGAATGGATGGATCGTGCAACGGGCAAAAAAGTATATTGCACGGATGATTCGACTGTAACGACCGTAGGAACTACAGGAAAAACGGGTTTTATGTCACCCAAAAACCTGTGGACAAGCACCATCACAGATCAATTAAAAATTGCACAAAACTACCAAAGCAAAACAGTTGCCATCGCCTTAAAAGACCGAGGAGCAATTCTACCCGGCGGACACACAGCTGATGCAGCCTATTGGTATGATTCCAAAGAAGGCCGTTGGATTACATCCTCCTTTTACATGAAGGCATTGCCCACTTGGGTTCAGGCATTCAATGCAGAGGAGCGCGCACAGAAATACACTAAATTAGGTTGGAATACATTATACCCAATCGATACCTATCACGCGAGTGCACCCGATGCTGGTGAATTTGAGAGCAAAATGGCAGGCGAAACTGCACCTGTATTTCCTCACTCGTTACAAGGCGGTAACCCTTTGGAACTTATCCGCACGAGTCCTTATGGAAATACGATAACCAAAGATTTTGCTATCAAGGCGCTACAAGAAGAGCAATTAGGGAAACGAGGTACAACGGATTTCTTAGCCATCAGCTTTTCATCTACCGACTATGTTGGACATAGTTTTGGTCCACAATCCATCGAGTTAGAAGACACATATTTGCGTTTGGACCGAGATATTGCAGAATTATTAACGTTTTTGGATAAGCAATATGGCAAAGACCAAGTATTGGTGTTTTTAACGGCTGACCATGCAGTTGCCGAAATACCGGGTTTTATCAAAAGCAAAAAATTACCCGGTGGAATTTTTGATCGTACAAAAGCCGTTTCAGATTTGAAGAAAGCGTTAAGCACGGCCTATGGGGAGGTAGATTTATTGATTGGTGAAGATAACTCCCAATTACATTTCAATGCCGCTACCGTCAAAAAAATGGGCATTTCACGTACGGACTTAATGCAAGTCGTTCGCCAATCGTTGGAAAAACAAGATGGATTTGCTGATTTAATCGATTTGCAATCCATTAGTCAAGCATCAATCATCGGTCATTATAAAAACATTTTGCAAAATGGCTATAATCCGGCGCGAAGTGGAGACTTCATGCTTTTATTAAAACCCCAGTGGTTAATCGGTTATAAAACGGGAACCTCACATAGTACGGTATATGCCTATGATACCCATGTACCTTTGTTATTCTATGGCTGGAAGGTAAAACCGCAAGAAATCAGTACCCGAACAGAAATCAGTGACATTTCAACCACACTTGCTAATTGGTTGAATTGCATGGAGCCATCAGGTAGCATTGGAAAAGTCATTCAAACTAAGTAGGTCGATATTTATATTATTTAAAGATTTATACCTAATTTAGTGGTCAATTTTTGAACTAAATCAAGAAAGTAGCTATATGAAAATTGCGGTAGTAGGAACAGGATATGTAGGACTCGTAACAGGGACATGTTTCGCGGAAACAGGAAATCACGTAACCTGTGTTGATATTAATGAAACAAAAATCAAGCAGATGCAAGATGGGATAGTTCCTATTTATGAACCAGGCTTGGAAGATATGTTTCACCGGAATGTAAATGAAGGTCGGTTAAACTTCACAACTTCTTTATCAGAAGGTATCGAAGGTGCAAAAGTTATCTTTTTGGCATTGCCTACACCTCCGGGCGAAGATGGATCTGCCGACTTAAAATACATCTTAAAGGTAGCTAACGACTTAGGACCTTTATTAGCTGATTATACTGTTGTTATTGATAAAAGCACTGTACCCGTAGGTACGTCAGAATTAGTTCATTCAGCGATCGCAAAAGAGGCAAAAGTTCCTTTTGACGTTGTTTCTAATCCTGAATTTTTACGTGAAGGAGTTGCGGTAGAAGATTTCATGAAGCCTGATCGTGTTGTGATCGGAACTCAATCAGACCGTGCTAAGGAAATGATGAGCAAATTATATGCCCCATTAGTACGCCAAGGAAATCCGATCATTTTCATGGATGAGCGTTCTGCTGAGATGACAAAATACGCGGCTAATGCATTTTTGGCAACAAAAATTACATTTATGAATGAAATTGCCAACTTATGCGAGAAGGTAGGTGCAAATGTAGATGATATTCGTCGGGGCATCGGAACTGACTCGCGTATCGGAAAGCGCTTTTTATTCGCGGGTATTGGTTATGGGGGTTCATGTTTTCCCAAAGATGTGCAAGCATTAGCCAAAACTTCAGAGGAGAATGATTATCAATTTCATATTTTGGATTCAGTGATGCGTGTCAATGAATTACAAAAGACTAAGTTGATGCCTTATATCCAGGGTCATTTCAAAAATGATTTAGCGGGTAAAACAATCGGAATTTGGGGATTAGCCTTCAAGCCCTATACCGATGATATTCGTGAAGCACCTGCTTTGTATAACATTGAGGCATTATTAGCCCTAGGATGCAAAGTACGTGTGTATGATCCCGAGGCGATGAAAAATGTACAAGAACAAATTGGTGATGTCGTAGAGTATTCAAAAACACCTTATGATGCCATTGATGGAGCTGATGCATTATTAATTGTAACCGAATGGCCACAATTCAGAACACCGGATTTTGAACGTATGGATACTTTATTGAAGAACAAGGTTATTTTCGACGGTCGGAACCTATACGAATTACCTCAAATGCAAGAATTAGGTTACACGTACTATTCGGTAGGTCGCCAATCAGTTAACTAGTTATCATGAAAAGAATATTAATAACAGGAGGAGCCGGATTTTTGGGCTCTCATTTGTGTGATCGATTTATCAAAGAAGGTTATCATGTGATTGCCATGGATAACTTGATTACAGGTGATCTTAAGAACATCGAACACCTATTCAAGTTGGAGCATTTTGAATTCTATCACCACGACGTGTCTAAATTTATTCACGTACCAGGTGAATTGGATTACATTCTACACTTCGCTTCACCAGCCTCACCGATTGATTATTTAAAGATTCCTATTCAAACCTTGAAAGTAGGCTCTTTAGGTATCCATAATTGTTTGGGTTTGGCACGTGTGAAGAATGCTCGTGTATTAATCGCATCAACGTCTGAGGTTTACGGGGATCCAACGGTACATCCGCAACCTGAAGAATACTGGGGAAATGTCAATCCCGTAGGCCCACGTGGTGTCTATGATGAAGCAAAACGTTTCCAAGAAGCCATGACCATGGCATACCATACGTATCATGGCTTAGAAACACGCATTGTTCGTATTTTCAACACCTATGGACCACGCATGCGCCTGAATGATGGTCGTGTATTACCAGCGTTCATTGGTCAGGCTTTACGCGGTGAAGATTTAACGATGTTTGGGGATGGTTCTCAGACACGCGCATTCTGCTTTGTAGATGATTTAGTTGAAGGTATTTACCGGTTACTATTAAGTGACTATCCACACCCGGTGAACATCGGAAATCCAGATGAAATCACAATCAAGGAATTTGGTGAGGAGATTATCAAATTGACAGGCACTAGTCAAAAGTTAATATCACTTCCATTACCAACAGATGATCCTAAACAACGCAAACCGGATATCACCAAGGCTAAGTCCATCTTAGGTTGGGAACCAAAAGTATCTCGCGCAGAAGGACTAAAAATTACTTACG
>JBDLUL010000115.1:0-3741 GCA_039805345.1 Bacteroidota bacterium
ATTTATTGGAACGGGACACATTTTGTCCAAATGGCACGTGATCGAATTTACATCATCGATCCAATCAAAAATGAAATCTACGAGTACAAGGACAACAGTACCTATTTCGAATCTGGTGGAAGTCATTTCATAAGCGGAGACACTGTCAAATACTATCACTACGAACATCGAGGCCCGCTTTCAATAATTCCCATCAAGGCGCTCTTAAAAAAATCGACCTACCTAGGTAAATTTTACGAAGTAGACTATACGAATTATTATTTAGGCGGAATCATTGCCTTAATTTTCCTAGCGATAGGCTATTGGATTTATCAGAAAAAAAGCAAATTAGAACCGACGTTCGACAATTTGGAGCGAAAATTATTAAAAGCCTTACTCGATGCGGGTGAAAACTACTTAGCCACGAACGAGCTCAATGATATTTTGGAATGCGAAAGCAAGTCACAGGAAAACCAACGGCGAATTCGATTCATGACCATCAAACAGGTCAATGAGAAGTTGGCCTTCTACTACAACATCAATAACGCCATCGAACGCACCGCCTCGACAGAGGATAAGCGCTTGATCACCTACCGACTGAAGAAGGGCGTACGAGAAAAAATCAAGGCAATTCGTTAATATGACATTCATCACGTCTTACGTGATGGCTGATCGCTACATTTGGTTTCACAAAACAACGATCAGCATGGAAACCTTAGTCATTTTCGCAGAAAACATCAAGTGTGGCGGCTGCATGAGCGGCATCAAGAAGGCCCTTTTAGAATTCCCCGGTATAAAATCCGTTGACATCAACCTCGAGGAGGAGAAAATCACGATTCAAGGCGAGCAATTAGACAAGGTATCCTACATCAAAAAGCTGGATGGCATGGGTTATCCCGAGAAAGGCAACAATACCATCCTGAAGGAGGCCAAATCCTATGTAAGTTGTGCGATAGGGAAAGTGACGGCATAAGGAATAAAAAAAAACCTCCCCGAAAATCAGGGAGGTTTTCAATAATCCTAGTTCTAATATTTTCTATGTAACAATGTGTTAACTCGAAAGTCGCACGATTGGCCACACTGAATTATTATACGGCAATTTACGAAAATCTTCGTTCGCAATACCTGTTTGTTATCAGGATAGCTCTTAAATTCCCACATAATTTCCTTAATATTACCGCAAATTATCCTTGACCTAGGGTCAAAGATTACATGCACAAACTTAGTTCTAGAAACCTTATTCATTGGCTTTTGTTTGCCTTATTTTTTGTATCCTGCAAAAAAGACCAACTACCTATTGCCCCAAACGTTCAAACCAAAGAGGCGATTAATCCACGCGCAACATCCGTAACCCTACAAGGTACTAACGCGACAGAAGACCTTCTTGGTATTACAGAACGCGGATTTTATTATGCGGACCACAACAAACCCGAAGAACTGCTGAAGCATAAAATCAATGCAAGTGCCGGTATCGGTGACTTCGCAGCCCTCGTTACCGGCTTAACAGCCGAAACACTTTATTCGTTCGTTGCCTTCGCCAAAAATTCAGAAACAACGACGCTCGGCACCATCAAAACCTTCAGTACACGCGAATACACCTTGCCGGAGGTCAGCACAGATCGAATCAAAAACGTCTACATTAATTCCTGTCAAGTAGCCGGCATCGTCGGCTATGATGGCGGCAAATTTGTTTCCGAACGAGGCTTTTGCTTTAGCACCAAGCCGAACCCAACCGTACAAGACAACAAGGTTCCCAGTGGCGTTGGTGAAGGCCCATTTGACAACATGCTACCAGGACTAAATGCGAATACCAGCTATTATGTAAAATCCTATGCCATCAATGCGCTGGGCATCAGTTATGGAGACGAATTAAACTTTACAACGAATAATTTTAGCCCACCCGTCGTTTCGAGTAACGCTGTTAATGATGTTACCAATACGACTGTAAATCTACAGGGGGAAGTCCTCGATAATGGAGGTGACTTGATATCCGAACGTGGATTTTTACTTTGTCCAGATAAAGAAGATTTGAGCGATTGTCAAAAATTCATCATCCCCGGTAATGTTGGTGCCTACCGTTTGGTCGTTACCAATCTAAAAACAAATGTCTTGTATTACATGCGTGCATTCGCCACCAATAAAAAAGGAACAGCCTATGGGGCTCCCATTCCCTTTACGACTGGCGATTATACCTATGCCAGTGTGAAAACCGTTTCGGTGACCGATATCGCCATTCATGGCGCTGTACTTACAGGAACCGTCACAGCAGAAGGAAATACGCCCGTAACAGAAAAAGGATTCTGCGTGAGTATCGTACCGAATCCAACGATCAACAATTTGAAATTCCCTGTGGCAATCGGCAAAGGGCCATTCAGTTATTATTTGGCAAACCTATCCGAAAACAAAACCTATTACATTGCAGCCTATGCAATCAATGGCAAAGGCATCGTTTATGGTTCAGCCATGAGCTTTAAAACACGATCCAGTGTACCTGTCGTCATTACAGACCCATCGACCCCCGTGGCCCCAACAAACCCTTCGGCTGAAACCTTGAAAATAGGAGACTTTCATCAAGGGGGTGTGATTACCTATTTCTTCAAAGAAACGGACCCAGGCTATGTACGCGGGGAACAACATGGATTTGTTGTAAGTCCAGAAGATGTGAGTAAATCGACATATTGGGGATGCCAAGGATTTTCGATTACCAAAGCCCGCGCAGAATACATCGGTTCCGGAAAAATGAACTCCGCCGAAATTGTTCGCATGTGCGGTACGCCAAACTCCGCCGCCAGGTTATGTGCAAATTATACCTATGGTGGCTACACCGAATGGTTCTTGCCAAGTAAAGATGAATTGAATCAAATCTACCTACAAGCTGATAAAATTGGCGGAATCGACAAAACAGACCTCTATTGGTCATCTACGGAATACCAAGGCACGACAATTACCGATCAAAACATAGCTTGGTTGCAATTATTCATTGACGGTTCCTACCGAGAAGCACGAAAAAACGAACTCTACCGCGTTCGAGCAATTCATTATTTTTAGCTAAACCCTCTTTGGCAATCCTTCCAGGTTTGCCAACGTTTGAGACGCTTTTCTGCGTCGATTCTCTAGGCTTATTTCTGAGAAAATCGATTGATAACCCCAGGTTTTAACCTGGGGATTTTATAAACGTATACCCTACCTGCCAAGGGCAGGAACCCACAGGCTAAAGCCTGGGGTTAAAAAATTTGGGTGCTCTTTGGCAATCCTTCCAGGTTTGCCAACGTTTGAGACGCTTTTCTGCGTCGATTCTCTAGACTTATTTCTGAGAAAATCGATTGATAACCCCAGGTTTTATCCTGGGATTTTAAAAACATATTCCCTACCTGCCAAGGGCAGGAACCCACAGGCTAAAGCCTGGGGTTAAAAAACTTTTCTTACCTTTACAAATCTTTAACTTTACCCACATGCAAAAAAGAATTCTCCTATTCGCATTCCTAACGATCAGTGCCATCTCAATCATGTCACTGCGGAAAAGCCCTGCCAAACAAGTCGCCATCGACGGACCCGCAGAGAAAACCTATACCCAATATTGTGCCTCTTGCCACGGCGAGAAAGTGGAAGCTTTCGTCGACCGCCAATGGAAACACGGCAACAAAAAAGAACAAATCATCGCCAGCATCACGGGTGGCTACCCGGAATTAGGCATGCCTACCTGGAAAGAAGTGCTAACGGCGCAGGAAATCGAGAAATTGGCTGACCTAATCGTCGAGAATT
>JBDLUL010000116.1:0-7586 GCA_039805345.1 Bacteroidota bacterium
TGCTACCTCGAATTTAAGAACCTTCGCATGCCGGTAGGAATTTATAATTCCACCATTATATCAAGTGATTTTGGAGATAACGTAGCCATCGATCGGGTCAATCTCCTCTCCCATTTCCAGATTGGAAATGAAGTCATGATCCTACAGGTCAATGAGTTAGCGACCACCCCAACAGCCAAATTTGGTAATGGTATCGTCAAAGATGGAGAAGCAGAACGCATCCGTATTTGGTTGGAATTAGGCAACGAAAATGGCGGTCGGAAGGTCATTCCTTTCATCGGAATGCGTCCAGCAGATGCGTTTTTATGGACACAGGATCGCGACGACCAAGCCTTACAAGCAGGATATTTTAACCTAACCCAACAAGAATTTTCGACGCACCGAGGCTATTATGGGCAAATCGGGGACCGAACAGTCATCAAAAATACAGGCATCATTAAAGATGTCAACATGGGTTCAGATACCTACATTAAGGGTGCGAACAAACTCAAAAACTTAACCATCATTTCCTATCCGCACGCCTCCACGCAAATTGGAGAAGGGTGTGAAATCGTCAACGGAATTATCCATGAAGGTTGTCGGATATTTTACGGAGTCAAAGCTGTGCGTTTCATTTTGGCGGCGCATAGTCAGTTGAAATACGGTGCGCGTTTGATCAACTCCTTCTTGGGCAGTAATTCGACCATTTCGTGCTGTGAAGTATTGAATGCGTTGATTTTTCCTGCGCACGAACAACACCATAACAATTCCTTTTTATGTGCG
This sequence comes from Bacteroidota bacterium, assembly GCA_039805345.1. Taxonomy (GTDB): domain Bacteria; phylum Bacteroidota; class Bacteroidia; order Cytophagales; family Spirosomataceae; genus Aquirufa. The sequence continues at coordinate 763 of JBDLUL010000116.1, forward strand.
GCCATTATTCATGGCCAAAGTAATATGGCTGCAGGTGCAACGCTGGGTTCAAATCACAATTCACGTGGCGCAGATGGCGAGTTACAAGCAGGTAGAGGATTTTGGCCCGGATTATCCGTGGCGCTGAAACACAATTCAAAATTTGCAGCCTTCAACCTCATTTCAAAAGGTAATTATCCCGCAGAGATTCACAATCCCATTCCGTTTTCATTGCTCGGCAATGACGATGCGTCCGGGGGTTTATTGATTATCGCGGGATATTGGTTCCAATATAATATGTATGCCATCGCGCGCAACGCCTGGAAATTTGCAGCTCGCGATCAACGTGTGGAGAAAAATATGTTGTTGGAATTCGACTATTTGGCACCGGATACCGTCAGCGAAATCTTGCATGCGCGAGAATTATTTTGCCAATGGGTCGGCGATGCGCTCGAAAAAGACGCAACGGCAGGTAAAGCCTGGTTGGAAAATTCAGCAAACGCGCAAGTAAACTTAGCCGTTTGGGCCACGGGGATTGAGAACTCGAAACGCAAGACTCGCGTAGCGAAAATACATCGTGCCTACCAGATTTTTGGTGACTTATTGCAATACCACGCCGCGAAAGAATGGGTAGCAACCTGTCATCGAAATCCCGAACAAAAACCCATGGACTTGTTAAACAAAACCTTAGCAAACGCAACGGCGATTCAAACATGGGATAATTTGGGCGGCCAACTCATCCCCTCGGGAGCGGTTGAAGACCTGAAAAATAAGATCAAATCAGGCGGCATTAAAACCTGGTCAGAAGTACATGCATTCTACGAAAAACAAGCTGCTTTATACCCGGATCAAAAATTCGAAAATGCACTGAATGGCTTATTGAAAGTGAATTCTGGCGCCATCGAAAATATTCCCACATGGTTGAATAAGGCGGTGGATACCTCGCGTTTCCTTACCGAAGGCATCGAAAAGTCCCGTGCCAAAGATTACCAAGATCCATTCCGTTTGGCGATGTTCGGAAATGCCAAAGAACTCGAGGCGGTGATCGGTGATTTGGATGACAATGAATTCATTCAACAGTCAAAGCTTGTGCAGCAGGTGTTCGAAGAGAAAATAAAAGGCTTATTGTAATGACGCATTAACCTCTTTGGCAATCCTTACAGGTTTGCCAAAGTTTGAGACGCAGTTCGCGTCGATTCCCTAGGCTAAAGCCTAGGGTTATTAATAACCCCATGTATTAACTTGGGGATTAGGATCTCACCTTTCAGCCCTCGGCTGAGCCCCTAGGCTAAAGCCTAGGGTTATTAATAACCCCAGACTTTAGTCTGGGGCTCTAAAGACTTCAGTCTGAGGTTCCCCAAGCATCGCCTGGGGCCTTAAACTTTGGCAAAGTTCGAAGCTTTGCCAAAGAAAAAAGATTATGGTTTATTCGAATCCACCTTCAAACGTTCCTCACGATTCGCGATTTCCCAAGCCATGTAGAAAACCAAGCGGCCAACTTTCTGTACTTGATCAAATTCGATTTTCTCTACATCATCACCCGGCTGGTGATAATCATCATGAACTCCATTGAAGAAGAAAGCGACTGGAATACCATGCTTAGCAAAATTGTAATGGTCTGAACGGTAATAGAAACGGTTCGGATCATTTGGATCATTGAAACGGAAATCCAATTCCAACCCTACGTGTTTCTTGTTTTGATCGACCAAAATCTCACGCAAAGACGATGATAATTTATCCGAGCCAATCTCATAAATATAATCCGGTTTGCCCATGTGCTCGTCATCGTAACGACCAGTCATGTCCGTATTCAAATCACAAACGGTATTTGCCAAAGGAAATAAGGGATGGTTAGAATACCACTCAGAACCCAGCAAGCCTTTTTCTTCACCCGTTACCGTCATAAACAAAATGCTCCGACGAGGTCTTTTTCCTTCCGCAGCGGCCTTACCAAATGCCTCCGCTAATTCCATCACCGTCACCGTTCCAGAACCATCATCATTCGCTCCGTTGTTAATCTTGCCATCAAACGAAATACCGATATGATCGTAATGCGCTGTCAAAATCACAACTTCTTCCTTCTTGTCGGTGCCTTCCAAATAACCCACCACGTTATACGTATCTACGGGTTTCTCCGTACGTTCGATTGTCAACGTAATTGGAGATGCTTTGAATTTAGCAGGCAAAGATTTTTTCTCTGCAGCAAGGTTCGTTTTATAGGCTAACAAATCTGCTTCCGTTGTACCTAATATTTCCGCTGCCATGGCAGAAGAAATCGTTAATACTGGAGCTTCATTCGGTGAAGCAGCTACATCCGCAAAAACCATGCGCTCATTCCCAAAACGTTGCATCATGACTTGGCGCTGACGCAATTGGTTACCAAAATCTTTCTCTGATTTATCCGAAATCAAAATCAAACCCTTCGCTCCCAATGCTTGCGAACGCTTTAATTTTTCCTTCCAGCCATCACCTTTCCCAAAAATCGAAGGATCTTTGGTACCCGATAAGACATAATTTCCTTGGGCGTCTTTGGCTTCTCCTTCGAACGCTAAAACATATTTTCCTTTAGCCGATAATTTATCATAATCCACAAATCCAGCTTGCTGGACCCCGTATCCCGCAAACACGACAGGCAGCTTTGAATTCGCGGCCACGGGAACCAAGGCATTCGCCATGAATTGGCCTAAATAATCATAGGACTTTCCCTTGATGGACAAAGCAACTTTCGACCAAGAACGATTGACTAAATCGACTTTTTGAAAATAAGAACCATTCACAGGGGCTAGACCCGATTTCTTGAAATGATCTGCAATGTAATTGGCTGCCACTTTTTGCTCCGCGGAACCGGTATTACGGCCTTTCAAGCTATCAGAAGCAATAAAAGTAAGGTGTTTTTTCAAATCCTCCGCCTTTATCGTATAGGCATACGGGACGGGATTTGACTGAGCCGAAGCTCCAAATGGAATAATTTTAGCGAATAAAATTAGCGCTAAAACATAGATTGTTGATTTTTTCATGAAGTAAAACAAATTTAAGGAAAGCGAAGTTAAGGAATCAAAAATAAATCGCTAAAAAAACATTACTTTTGTGGCGATTTTCAATCCCAAATTCAGACGAATTTTATGACCCCAAATTTCAAATACCGGGAAGATTTCTCCTTGCGTCACAACAATGTAGAACCTGCCGACGTATCCGCCATGTTGAAGGAAATCGGCGTTGCTGATTTAAATACACTCATCAATCAGACTGTTCCTGAAAAAATTCGTTTGGCACAAGGCCTTCGCCTGCCTGCTCCGAAAACAGAATTTGAATTCCTTCGTGATTTCAAACAAGTAATGAGTCAAAACAAAATCTTCAAAAGCCATATTGGTTTAGGGTATTTTGATACGTTCACGCCAACCGTGATTTTGCGTAACATTTTAGAAAATCCATCGTGGTACACAGCCTACACGCCATATCAAGCAGAAATCGCACAAGGCCGTTTGGAAATGTTATTGAACTACCAAACCATGGTCATCGACCTAACCGGGATGGAATTAGCGAACGCTTCCTTACTGGATGAAGGAACTGCTGCCGCGGAAGCCATGACCATGTTATATGGCCAGCGCCCAGCTGAACGCGCAAATGCAGAAACTCTTTTCGTTTCATCACTATGCCTTCCTCAAACCATCGACTTATTGATGACGCGTGCGGAACCAATCGGCATTGAAATCGAAGTGGGTGATCATACTAAAATCGATCTAACAGATCCTAAATATTACGGAATCGTTTTACAATACCCTGCCGCAAACGGCGAGGTATTTGATTATGCTGCTTTCGTAAGTGCTGCCAAAGAACAAAACCTACAAATTGTTGTGGCGGCAGATTTATTAGCTTTGACCTTGTTGACGCCTCCAGGTGAATGGGGAGCTGATGTGGTTGTGGGAAGTTCGCAACGTTTTGGCGTACCGATGGGATTCGGTGGACCACATGCTGCTTTCTTCGCAACGAAAGAAAAATACAAGCGTAGCATTCCAGGCCGTATCATCGGAGTATCCGTAGATTCGGAAGGAAACCGTGCACTTCGTATGGCTTTGCAAACACGCGAGCAACATATTAGAAGAGAAAAAGCAACGTCCAATATCTGTACCGCACAAGTATTGTTGTCCATTATGGCAGCCGCTTATTCCATTTACCACGGACCAGATGGATTGAAAAAAATCGCTTCTCGTGTTTATGGTCTAACTGAATTGCTAGCCGCTGGTTTGAAAAAACTAGGATACACCTTAGAAAACGCGCAGCACTTTGACACGCTAACTGTTTTAACAGGCGAGCAAACAGAAGAAATTCGTGAATACGCGGAAGAATCTGAGCGCAATTTCAGATACTACAAAAACGATGCGAATAAGTTAAGCATCGCCTTAGATGAGACAACATCTGAAGATGATGTGATCGAGATTTTGGCATTCTTCCAACGCGCTCAGGGCCAACGAATCTTAGGAGATGAATTGACTGTGGCTTGGAACATTCCGGCATCCTTAACACGTACTTCGGCCTTCATGTCGCATGATGTGTTCAACCGCTACCATTCCGAACATGGTATGTTGCGTTATTTAAAATCGTTGGAATCCAAAGATTTATCGATGGTTCACTCCATGATATCATTGGGTTCATGTACGATGAAATTGAATGCAACGACCGAAATGATTCCAGTAACTTGGCCTGAATTAGGTAAAATGCATCCATTTGCACCGGCGTTTCAGACACGCGGTTACCAACAAATGATTACGGAATTAAGTAAGTGGTTATGTGAAATCACTGGATTTGCAGCGATGTCTATGCAACCTAATTCAGGTGCACAAGGCGAATACGCAGGTTTGATGGTCATTCGCGCGTACCATGCTTCGCGTGGAGATTCGCACCGTAACATTGCCCTTATTCCTTCTTCTGCACACGGAACAAATCCTGCTTCGGCTGTGATGGCTGGCATGAAAGTAATCGTGACTCCGTGCGATGCCAATGGAAATATTGACGTAGCTGAATTGCGCGCCAAAGCCGAGGAGCATAAAGATAATTTGGCATGCTTGATGATTACCTATCCAAGTACGCACGGCGTATTTGAAGAAAATATTATCGATATATGTGCCATGATTCACGAGTTCGGTGGCCAAGTATATATGGATGGGGCAAACATGAATGCACAGGTAGGATTAACTTCCCCGGCGCGCATTGGTGCCGACGTATGTCACTTGAACCTGCACAAAACCTTCTGTATTCCACACGGAGGCGGCGGTCCGGGTATGGGACCTATCGGCGTGGCACCACAATTGGTTCCATTCTTACCAGGTCACGTGATTACGGATTCAGTAGATGCACCAGCACACGGCGCGGTTTCTGCAGCACCGGTTGGCTCAGCCTCTATCTTAGCCATCTCATACGCGTACATAGCAATGATGGGCGGCGAAGGATTAACAACTGCCACAATGACGGCTATTTTAAATGCCAATTACATCAAAGCGCGTTTGGAAAAAGAATTCCCAATTCTCTACACAGGTTCGCAAGGACGTTGTGCACACGAAATGATTGTGGATTGTCGGCCATTCAAAATCTCCGCTGCCGTTGAAGCAGAGGACATCGCAAAACGCTTAATGGATTACGGTTTCCATGCTCCTACTCTATCTTTCCCGGTAGCAGGAACGTTGATGATTGAGCCAACGGAATCTGAAAGCAAGGAAGAATTAGATCGCTTTTGTGATGCTTTATTAAGTATCCGTGCTGAAATTCGTGCGATCGAAGAAGGTCAGGTAGAGAAGACAAACAACTTACTGAAAAACGCGCCACATACACAAACACGTGTGTTGGCTGCTGAATGGGATAAGGTATACACACGCGAAGAGGCTGTGTTCCCACTTCCGTATGTGAGAGCCAATAAATTTTGGCCAACGGTTTCACGGATTGACTCAGCATATGGCGACCGAAACTTAGTTTGCGCCTGTGAGCCTGTTTCGAGTTACGCAGAATCAAATTAAGTTATTGTAAAATTTAATCCCTCTGGAGCAATTCAGAGGGATTTTTACTGATAATTTAATTAGTATGCTTGCATAACATTTTGTTTTTTCTTTATATTTACTGCATTAGAAGTTGGCATGGTCTCCGTACCCAACAACCCTACTAAAAATCAATCTCAAACTTGTTAACATGAATCGTTCCATTAAACGCGTAGCCATCCTTGGCTCAGGAATCATGGGCTCTCGCATAGCCTGTCATTTCGCAAACATTGGCGTTCAAGTATTGCTTTTGGACATCGCTCCCAAAGAACTGAACCCAGAGGAACAAGCAAAAGGCCTTAGCCTGGAGCACCCATCCGTGAAAAATCGGATTGTCAATACGGCATTTCAACAAACTATACAGGCAAAGCCCGCATCGCTTTACAGCAGCGGCTTTGCCAAAAACATCAAACTCGGCAACTTCGATGATAACTTATCGGAGATTGCGCAGGCCGACTGGATTATGGAGGTCGTTGTGGAAATTTAGCGATCAAAAAATCGCTTTATGATCGCGTCGAGCAATTCCGTAAACCAGGAACGCTCATCACATCGAACACCTCCGGCATTCCTATTCACTTGATGGCTGAGGGACGTTCAGATGATTTCCAAAACCACTTTTGTGGTACACACTTTTTCAATCCGCCACGTTATTTACGCTTGTTGGAGATCATTCCAACCCCAAAAACGGATCCCAAAATCATCGATTTTCTCATGCAATTCGGCGAAACCCAATTGGGCAAAACAACCGTATTGTGTAAAGACACCCCGGCCTTTATCGCCAACCGCATCGGAGTTTATTCGATGATGCAAACCATGAAA
>JBDLUL010000117.1:0-8096 GCA_039805345.1 Bacteroidota bacterium
CAATGGAAAGCCTTGTGGAATTCCGTTCTGGTCGCGACATTGTTAACCGTACTATTGGTAAATCTAGGGAAAATATTTACCCCATCGTACATCGTATTATTGTGGTCGAGCTTATTTTCGGTTTATGCAAACGGAAGTATTTTGTGGTTTTTGGCACGCCAAAAAATATCCATTGCCGGCGGAGCTTTATCGCATGTAGGATTAGCTGTGATGTTGATTGGTATTTTATTTTCATCTGGTTATTCCAAAGTAGTTTCGCTAAACCGATCAGGCTTTGCGATTTCCAACAAGGTGGAACAATTCACCAAAGACGATAACAAGGAAAATAAGGAAAATCTACCGCTTTGGTTAGGTCAAGGGGCCCAAATGCAGGATTATTTGGTAACCTACAAAGGCCGCAAGATTGCCTTGCGTGGCAAAGCAGGCTACTACAATAAGAAGGATTTTGAAATCATCGAAGGTGATTTTCATGCCGTGGCCCTAAGAGATGTCGTTGCAAACGGCGAGTCCATTGCTAAAAAAGGGGATACCGTCACTGTAGAACCAGAGAATAATTATTACGAATTGGAATTCAAAAATGCAGAAGGGAAAGCTGTTTCACTCTTCCCACGCTGGCAAGTGAATCCCAAAATGGGAACAGCCATTTCACCGGATATCAAACACGCATTTAGCCATGACATTTATACCTATGTTTCCTTAGATCCTCGTTTAGCTGCTGAAGCAGGCGAAGAAAAACAATGGAGCCAAACAGTTAATTCCACGGTCATGGTAGGCGACACGCTATTCCTAAATGACTTTGTCGCTGTACTGAAAGAAGTAAGTCGTGTGACAAAATTAGAAGGCTTTGAATTAGGGGTAAATGATGCAGCGGTGCAAGCCAACTTCCTTGTTCTCGGAAAAAATGATCAAAAATTTGAATTGAAACCCACCTTCGTTATCAAGGATGGAATGGTTGCCATGCCCGCTTTTGAAAGTGAGGAGACTGGAATCAAAATCAAATTCACAACCATCAACCCAAAGACCCAGCAGTTTAGCTTTGCGGTCAATACGACGCAACAAGACTTGATTATCATCAAGGCCCTCGAAAAACCCTACATAAATTTGGTTTGGATTGGATCTATCATGATCTTTATCGGTCTTTTCATCGCAACATTCCGACGAACAGAAAAACCCATTGCCTCATGAGCCGCAGTGAAAAACTAAGTTTATTTATTGCCATTGGATTCCTGATTATTTGGATACAGGATTTAAACTCGCCTACTCCTAAGGAAATTCAAGGCATGTTTTGGCAAGAAATTGGCTATCATTATAGTTGGCTCATGTTTGCCGTAGGATGTCTTTTTTATTACCAATTCGCACGTAACGAGCGAATATCCAAAGAAGACAAGAATAAAAAGAAATAATATGCCCGACCCCGAATATACCATACAGAGTGCCCAAATCATTGGAATCATAACATCCATGGTTTTCTCTGCCTTCTTTTCCGGCGTAGAGATGGCATTCGTTTCTTCCAATAAATTATACTTTGAATTAAAAGCGAAACAAGATATTTTGAGTGCGAAAATCATCTCGCATTTCAACAAAACTCCGTCTCAATTCATTGGCACTATGTTGATCGGCAATACGCTCTCACTAGTAGCCTATGGCATCTTTATGGAGGAGTATTTGCACCACTTGATCCTTTCGAACATTCCCATCATCCAAAATGAGTTATTTGCTCGTTTATTGGCTTCTGTGCTCGCTACCATCTTAATTCTAACCACCTCTGAGTTTACTCCCAAAAGCATTTTCTTAATCAATCCTGATGCCATTTTAGAATTCTTAGCCATTCCTATTTGGATCATTCATACACTCATGTTTCCATTGGTTTGGCTAACAGTCGGCTTGTCCAAATGGTTTATTACCAAAGTGCTCCGCTTAACGTATTCAGAAGAAAAACCGGCGTTTGGTTTAACAGATTTAAACCATTACTTCCAAAATTTGAATCGCAAGGTTTCGACCGAAGAGGAAAACGAAGTGGATACCAAAATCTTTCACAATGCGCTGGAATTTAAACAGGTTAAAGTGCGCGATTGCATGATACCTCGAACCGAAATCACGGCCATAGAACTAGAAGAAGGTATCGAGGGCCTAACCAAAACGTTCATTGAAAGTGGTCACTCGAAAGTACTGGTATACAAAGAAACATTGGAGGAGGTAATCGGCTATTGCCATTCCTTGGCACTATTTAAAAAACCGAAGGATTTACAATCCATTTTAACAGCCATTCCCATCGTTCCCGAGGCTATGCCCGCGAATGATTTAATGATTAAATTTTCCAAAGAACGTAAATCATTAGCCATCGTCGTAGATGAATTCGGAAGTACATCCGGCTTAGTCAGCATGGAGGATGTGATGGAGCAGATTTTTGGAGAGATTCAAGATGAATACGATGACTCGGAAGATTGGATTGAAAAACAATTGGATGAAAATACATTCGTTTTGTCGGGTCGACACGAAATTGATTACCTAAACGAAAAGTACGAATGGAACTTGCCGGAGGGCGATTACGAAACCTTAGGTGGTATGTTAATTAGCCTCTATGAAGATATTCCTGAGGTGAATGAAACAATCATTCTTAGTCCTTTTCAATTCCAAATCATGACCGTAACCGATGCCCGCATCGACACAATCAAAGTGATTATTACCGGAAAAATCGTTCAAAAAGAAGAAATCAAAGGGAAGCATTAATCACACGCTGAAGTGTTTGACACTTCATTTGAGTTTCTTGCCATTCCTTTTCAGGATCCGAGTCTTCTGTAATTCCACATCCCGCGTAGTAAGTCGCTTGATTATGACGAATCTGCACCGTTCGTAGGTTCACAAACAAATGCGTTTCGGAAGCTAAATTAATAGGACCCAAATAACCGCTGTACAAGGAACGATTATGTTTTTCCGTCTTCAAGATCCAGTTCAAAGCGGCCTCCTTAGGTGTTCCACAAACCGCTGAAGTAGGATGCAATAACCCCAACATTTGTGTAATTAAATGTGGATAAGTGAGTTCACGTGTACTCACAAGATATTCTGTTTTCAAGTGCATCAAATTACCCGCCAATACCGTTTTGGGGCCGTTTTCGATGTATTCTCGTAAACGAATTTTCTTGAAGCAATCAATGATATAACGGCTTACATAAGCCTGCTCTTCAATCTCCTTCTGTGACCAGCGCGCTTCGGAAGGTGCTAATACATGCGCATTCGAATCAAGTCCCGATTGGGTACCCGCCAACGAAATCGTCCGAAATATTCCATCCGAATCCTGTGAAACCAAAGTTTCAGGTGTGGCACAAAGCCAAATATTTTGTAAATCCGGCAGATAAATCGCCGAAACAAATGCTGTGGGGTAGATACTACATAGCCGATCAAAAGCATCGCATAAATCAAAATCAGGCTCGAGGGTTTGTACGTCGATACGAGATAGCACTACCTTCTGAAATTCACCTTTGTTGATCTGCTCAATCGCATGAGAAACCTGCTCTTTGAATTGATTCTTCAACGTGATATCCTCTGGGATTAGCGTCTCCGCCGTTTGATTAATTGCTGGATTAGATGCAGACTTAACGAATAAAGCAGATGCCTTCAAAAAATAAGGTTGACCCACAAAAGGACTGACCAAAAAACCGGGGCCTAATTGTTCCAATTGATCCGCTTCGGTTCGAATGCCTCCTCCTGTATCTTGCAGTAAAACCTGTTGGTCTTGATTCGGAAGACGCCACATCGCGAGCGCAGTCCCATGGATGGGGGCCTGTTTCCAAATTTTTTTCCAATCAGTGTTTACCTCAGACATTAATCTACTTTCAATATAGCTACTGTTAAACGACTTGCACAGATCAATTGTTCTGCTTCATCGTGTATTTTTATGTCATAGACATGTAAGGTTTTACCAATGCGCAAGGGAATACAGGTTCCTACAACATAGCCTCCGCGGGCCGACTTCAAATGATTGGCATTGATTTCAACTCCTACGCCTTTGTATTGATGCATGTCGGGGACAGCTAAGAGCGCAGCAATACTTCCCATCGTTTCAGCTAACACAACGGAAGCCCCGCCATGTAACAAGCCAAAAGGCTGTTTGGTCCGATGATCAACAGGCATTTTGGCTTTAATGAATTCAGCTGTTATTTCAGTAAATTCAATCCCAAGATGTTCAATCATGTTGCCGCGGCTCCAAGCGTTGATCTCATCCATACTGATGGAAGTATTAAACATATAATTCGTATTTTTGTGCCGTAAAATTCGCAATTATTTAGCGAAATTAATCTCAATTCAATCAATTAATATGCATAGCATCAAAGACATTTACCTGATTCGCCATGGGGAAACCGACTACAACCGCATGGGAGTTGTTCAAGGAAGTGGGATCGATGCGGATTTGAATGCATTAGGTCAGCAACAAGCACAAGCGTTTTTTGAGCATTATCAAGATTTACCGCTTGATAAAATATATACTTCGGCATTAAAGCGTACGCATCAGTCGGTCAATGGTTTTATTTCAAAAGGTTTACCCTGGGAACAACATGCGGGGTTAAACGAAATCTCTTGGGGAATTCGTGAAGGGCGCACGCCAAACAATGACGATGACCAATACTACCGAAACCTCGTTCGAACATGGCGAGGAGGCCAGGTAGATGTTCCATCCGAAGAAGGTGAAAGCCCGATGGACGTACTCGAAAAACAAAAACCGGTGGTCGAATTAATTCTTTCGAGGCCCGAAGAAAGAAACATTTTAATTGCCATGCACGGTCGGGCAATGCGCGTTTTACTTACGCATTTATTCGAAAAACCCTTGCATGACATGGATACCTTTGGACACCAAAACTTGTGTCTTTACCACCTGCAATACGACTACCAAACGCAGAAATTCAACGCCATTAAAGCTAATCATACCGCCCACTTACAAGGGCTGCCTGATTGCATGTAAGCTATGACAAGAAAGCGCCTATATTGGACCTTGCAATGTTTCGGCTGGTTTGCCTGGGCGCTGAATGAGGCTTTGCTCTATACCAATCAATATGGATGGAAATGGGCATGGGTCTTTTCTTCGCTGGCCAATATCGCTCTCGCCATTTTCTTAACCCACCAATATCGCCGAATTACTAAACGTTTTCGCTGGCAGGATAAGAATTTGTGGCAAATGCTCCAACTTAATTTTATTGCGCTTGTTGCAATGGCGCTACTTTTGATGGCGCTAAACATCCCCTTAGACTACATTTTCTTACAAGAAAATTATGAAGTCAGTTTAAGTCCATTCATTCTCATTCAGATCTTTTTCAATTTTATCAAGCCACTTGCGATTTGGGCATTGATTTACTTCTTCTTTCAATATTCCAACAAGCGATTGGAAATGGAACGCGAAAACGACCAATTAGAGCGTGCCATCTTAGAGACAGAAGGAAAGGTTTTACGTGCCCAAATGAATCCGCATTTTGTGTTTAATGCCTTAAACAGCGTGCGAGCGCTGATTACCGAAGATCCGCAAAAGGCAAAAAAAGGCATCAATCAACTTTCTAAATTATTGCGGAGCTCCTTATTAACGGAACGCAAGAAAACGATATCCCTGGCGGAAGAACTCGAAACGATCACGGATTACTTAGCCTTGGAAAAAATACGTTACGAGGATCGATTGGAATGGAAACTTAGCATTGACCCAGCGTGCTCAAAGGCGCAAATCCCGCCCATGTTGCTGCAAACGCTCGTTGAAAATGGAATCAAACACGGTATTTCACGATCAGTGAAAGGTGGAGTGATTGAATTAGCGGCGCAAAGAACGGAAAACATGCTACAGATTACTGTGATAAATCCCGGACATCTTAAGCCGAATAAAGAACCGCATGAAGGAGTAGGACTCTTAAATTCTCAAAATCGCTTGCAATTATTATACGGCAAAACCGCTCAAATCGAACTTCAACCACTAAACAAAAATCAAGTGTGTGCAATTGTAACATTGCCCTATCTTGAAGAAATTTAATTCACATGAAAGCAATCATCGTAGACGACGAGCGTTTAGCACGCAATGAACTAAAACGCTTATTAGAGAACTTTCCACACATCGAAGTGATTGCCGAGGCATCGAATACAGATGAGGCTTCCGCCTTATTGGAAACCCTACAACCCGATGTCTTATTTCTCGATATTCAAATGCCCGGAAAAACTGGTTTTGAATGGTTGGAAAGTTGGGATGGCTTCTTACCCGAAGTCATTTTCACTACAGCGTTTGACGAATATGCGCTTAAGGCTTTTGAGGTAAATGCGCTGGATTACGTCTTAAAACCCATCGAACTTGCACGCTTAAGTGAGAGCATTCAAAAGCTTGACAAAAGACAGATTCAACAAACACGGACTATCGCCACTCCGAATCATGTATTAGGAGCTCAGGATCAAATATTTGTTAAAGATGGTGAGCGTTGCTGGTTTGTCCGACTTGATCGCGTTCGCTTGTGCGAATCGATGGGCAATTATGTTCGATTGTTTTTTGATGACCAAAAACCCTTGGTGCTTAAATCATTAAATGCACTGGAAGAACGTTTAGATCCGAAGGTTTTCTTTCGTGCCAATCGCAAACACATCATCAATTTAAATTACATTGACAAAATCGAACCCTGGTTTTCGGGCGGATTACAAGTGACTCTCTCCGGTAAAGGGGAGAAAATCGAGATCTCAAGACGCCAATCGATTCGTTTCAAGGAATTACTCTCCCTTTGATCGTTTGGGTGCTTCGCCTAAAAGAAATCCATAAGCCTCCAACGCGGGCACATGATCAAAAATGACCTTCAAAATCGCCGTTAATGGAAGGGCTAATATCAAACCTGGGATTCCCCAAATCATTTCGCCAGCTAACAAGGCCAACATAGCAACCATGGGATTAATACTCACCTTGGACCCAATCACCAAGGGCGTGATGAAATTAGCCTCCACAAATTGGACAGCAGCAACCCAAGCAATGACGCCCAAGGCATAATTAGGCCCTAAACTTGCCAAAGTCAAGATGATTGGCAAGGCAGCCCCTATCCAAATACCGATATAAGGAATCAATAATAATATACCTGTCAAGCAGCCGAAAAACATAAAATAATCAACGCCAATCCACCAAAACCCTGCGACACAAAGCAAGGAAACAATGAACATAACGGCTAGCAAACCTACCAGATAACTTTGTACAACGGTACCCGTCTTTTGCATAATACCTTGTAAAACATGCCGTTCAGTGGTAGGAAATACCCGGGCTAAAAAATCGGCAAAAAACTGACGGTAGTACAAAAAGAAAAAGACAAAAATAGGCACAATGATGAGCGTTGTAACTCCGTGAATAACTGTTCCAAATGTCGTCGTAATGATATCACCCGAATTCTTCAACAAGTTAATCGTTTGGTTACTTACCTCAACCATTTGTTTTTTGCGCGAAATGTTCAGGTTGTGTGATAAGAAACTTTGCAAGCCCGCAATCCATTTTTCAGCCTTGCGAATGAACATAGGCCAATCGCTAGCAAATTCAGCTATTTGGCCAACAAGCAATAATAGCAATAAGCCAATACATACGAACATTATCAAGATGCAAAGCGCGATGGCCATGAACCGAGCAACACCCTTCGATTCCAACCAAGAACATATCGGCAAAACAAGCATCGCCAATATCATTGAGAACGAAAGAAGAATCAAAAGATCTTGCAATAAATACAAACCCAAAACAACGAGGGAAATGCTGATTAGCACAGCAGCTAAACGAACGGAATAAGCAGTATCTTTAGACATGATTCAATTAAATGTATTTCAAATTACGTAAAATTTAACAATTTAGTAACTTAGACCTCTCTATCTTTGCCACATCATTTTAACATCCAACGCGCTTAAACCATGAGTAAAACGCTAAATCAAGCGAAAATTTTATTGGTCGACGACGATCCGGATATTCTAGAGCTATTGGAATACAATTTAGCAAAAGAAAATTACCAATTAGCAAAAGCGTACGATGGCAAGGAAGCCTTGGAAATCGCACAGACTTTCAAACCTGCACTGATCATCATGGATGTTATGATGCCCATCATGGATGGCATTGAGACTGC
>JBDLUL010000118.1:0-10233 GCA_039805345.1 Bacteroidota bacterium
GTAAACGAAAGAATAAAATCATCCACTAATTCTGATGCGGTTGGATTCGCTTCTAAGGCGATAATATTGGCTTTCAGTGAATCCTGTAGGCTCGTGCAATGCAAACAAAGTAGGCCAACAAACGGTTCTGGCTTATTTAATAGGTTTAGTTTCGCTGCATGAACCACGGCTAAGGTACCTTCAGAACCGGCGAATAAGGCAGAAAGATTAAATGGTTTTCCGGTTGGATTAAATGGTTGCATGTCGATAAGTGCATCGAGTGCATATCCGGTATTTCGGCGTTTGATTTCAGCTTTTGGAAAAGCATTTCTTATCAATGATTGAATCTCAGGGTTATTTAGGATTCGATGTAATTCTCTGTAAATTTTTCCTTCCAGGTTGTTGAGCGATGTTTTCTTGTAAAAGGCATCGAGACTCAAGGGTTCTGTATGGATTTCTGTGCCATCGGATAACCATGCTCTTGTTTCCATGAGATGGTCTCGTGTAGTGCCCCAAACGATTGAATGTAATCCGCAGGAATTATTGCCAATCATACCGCCGATTAACGCGCGGTTAGCGGTGGAGGTTTCGGGACCAAAGAAGAGGTCTGCTGCCGCCAAATGCTTATTTAGGTCATCCCGGATAATACCTGGTTCTACCCAAACGCTTTGTTCTTTTTTGTTCAATTGGATGATTTTGGCCATTTTAGCTGAAACCTCCATGACGATACCATCCCCTACAACCTGTCCCGCTAAGGATGTGCCGGCACCCCTGGGTATGATGTTTGTTTTGTGCGTAGACGCAAATTGAATAAGACGTTTTATGTCTTTTGCATGCAAGGGAATCGCAACGGCTGATGGCTCTACCTCGTAGACAGATGCATCTGTTGCGTATAATCGTTTTGTCAGCCGACTAGTTTGCGAGTCATTGAAAAATAGGTCTCCTTCAAAATGAATTGTTAATTGCTCGATGTCCCGCTTACTCCAGTGCATGTATCTACGAATTGAATTTTAAAATTACGAAATCCAATCTTACCAACATATAACCACTCAAAGTTTCTGATGTGCATTTCATCCGAATGAACGAATTCCTTTCGTTATTAATTGTAAATTTGAATTCAAACTGAAATCTATGTTCTTTTTACGTCAAGTTTACGAGAGTTTTTTGTTTGCCTATCAGGCATTGCGATCTAATGTGATGCGTACTACCTTGTCTTTGTTAGGTGTAAGTGTGGGTATTTTTGCTATCGTAGCTGTTTTTACAGCTGTGGATTCATTGAATAACAAGATTCGTAAGGAGATTGATTCCTTTGCAGGTTCTGGCGTATTGTATGTAGGCAAATGGCCTTGGTTGATGCAGAATAATTACCCTTGGTGGAAATATTTGAATCGGCCTGAGATGAAATACACTGAATTTAAATATTTGAAGGAGCATTTAGAAAATGCCGAAGCCATTGCGATCATGGATGGAGGTAGGACAGCGAATGTTTCCAGAGGTAGTAATAGTATCGATGCCAATATGACGGGGGCTTCGTATGAATATAATCAAATTACAAGTACGCCTATTCAAGACGGACGCTACTTTCTTCCCATCGAATCAGATAACGGTTTATTTGTCTGTATTATTGGTGCCAAAGTTGCTGAAACCTTAGTGGATGGTCGGTCAGCTGTGGGGGAAATCATTAAAGTCAATGGCATTAAATTTTTGGTTATTGGCGTCATAGAGAAGAAAGGGGAGGATATGTTGAATTTTGGAGGTACCCCTGATGAAAAAGTGATTATTCCTTATACAACTTTTGCGGCCGTATTTCAAAAAGATAAACCTGCGCCCGATATTGCGATAAAAGCATTTAAATCGGACGAAGGTCAAGCCGCTTTAGAAGGGGAGATTACGGGAATGATGCGTAGTTTACGTTCAATTAAGCCTAAGCAAGAGGATAATTTCTCCGTAAATCGTTTAGATGGTTTGCAAGCGTTTTTTGATGGAATTTTTGCTGCTTTGAATATTGCAGGTGCTTTGATTGCCGGATTTTCTTTGTTGGTAGGTGGATTTGGTATCGCCAACATCATGTTTGTTTCTGTGAAGGAACGAACGAATATCATTGGTATTCAAAAATCCTTAGGTGCAAAGAATTATGTGATTTTGTGGCAGTTTTTATTTGAGGCTATATTTTTGAGTTTGATTGGTGGCATCGTCGGAATCGGTTTAGTCGTCCTGATAACCTTGATTCCACAAGAAGCACTCCCATTGAGCTTAACGGCTGGAAATGTTATGAAGGGTTTATTTATATCAAGTTTCATCGGTGTTTTATCCGGAATTATTCCAGCTTGGGTAGCTGCGAAGATGGATCCAGTAACAGCGATTCGATCTAAATAACTTGCGAATTGAATATACAAAAAAGCCTCTCCTAAGTTAATAGGAGAGGCTTTTTTGTAGGTTTTATTATAAAGACAAGGTTTCTAATACCGAGTTCATATTACGAACAGCATCCGCAGATTTGTTAAATGCAGCTTGCTCGTCTTCCGTTAATTTGTAATCAACGATTTTCTCCCAACCGTTTTTACCTAATACGACAGGTACGCCTAGGCAGATGTCTGATTGTCCGTATTCTCCATCAAGAGATACGCAGCATGACATGATTTTCTTCTCATCACGTACAATTGCTTCAACCAATGCAGCGCCTGCAGCACCTGGAGCGTACCAAGCTGAAGTACCCAATAAACCTGTTAACGTTGCGCCACCTACCATGGTATCAGCTGCAACTTTGTCTAATGTCTCTGCATCCAAGAATTGGCTTACAGGAACACCGTTGTAAGTTGCTAAACGCTTTAATGGAATCATCGTTGTATCTCCGTGACCACCGATAACAGTACCGTGGATATCATTGATTGACACATCCATCGCTTTAGCTAAGTAGCATTTGAAACGTGCTGAATCCAATGTACCACCCATACCGATAATGCGGTGCTTGTCTAAACCAGCAACCGATTTCGCTAAGTAAGTCATTGTATCCATTGGGTTAGAAATGATGACAATGATTGGGTTTTTAGAGAACTTAAGGATGTTTTCAACAACACTTTTTACGATTCCTGCATTCACGCCAATTAACTCTTCACGTGTCATACCTGGCTTACGAGGAAGACCTGAAGTAATTACGACAACATCTGAATTCGCTGTTTTTGAATAATCGTTTGTTGAACCTACTAATTTCGTATCAAAACCTAACAAAGAGGCCGTTTGAAACATATCAAGGGTTTTGCCTTCAGCTATACCTTCTTTGATATCTAATAATACTAATTCATCAGCTAATTCTTTTCTAGCGATGTTGTCAGCACAAGTTGCACCTACGGCACCTGCTCCTACTACGGTGATTTTCATTGTTTTTATTTTTAGGAAAGATTATACTAAAATCGCTGCAAAAATAAGACATAATCGTCAATTTCCGACGTTCTTTTTAAAATCAATATTATTAAGGATAGACCCGACTTGAATTTAGAAGCATTTTAGTATATTTAAGGATTAATTAGTGAAAATGGGAACAGAGAAAAGCTTTATCGATCGGATTATTTCGTCACATTATTTTCAGAAAGCTATGGAAAAAGCGGAAGCTGTTTTCATGCATGATAAATTAGGTATGCTAGGCCTTCTTCAGAAGGCTCTTGTGAAGGTTCAGGAGCTAGCAGCCACGAGCAATATTTCGGTGGTCAAATTATTAAATCACTACATTGTTTTGTTTAGCGAATTAATTAAAGCCTATATCTCCGGGACATACAAGAAATTGCCTGCTATTACGTTAGTAAAAATGGTAGCCGTGTTAGTTTATTTTATATCCCCCTTTGATTTCATTCCCGATGTCTTGCCTTTTGTCGGATTTACGGATGATTTGGCGGTTGTTTTATGGGTTGGCAAATCAATAAAAAATGAGTTAGACGAATTTGAAAAACATGTGAATGTTTAACGCCTGCATAAGGATTATTACTGACTATTGAATATATTTACAAAATTAAAAATTAGACTACAATGAACATCTCAAGTATATTATTGTTTTTGAATGGTTTAGGTGGCGGTGAATTATTATTAATTGGCTTAGCGATCTTGTTGTTTTTCGGTGGCAAGAAGTTACCTGAATTAATGCGTGGACTTGGAAAAGGAATTCGTGAGTTCCAAGATGCGAAGAATGAAGTAAAAGATCAGATCAACAAAGAATTAGACGAAACGAAGAAATAGTCTTTCCGTTTTTGTTTTCAATGCATAGTTGGCGAAAGCCAACTATGCTTTTGTGTTTAAAAAGAATCCCATTTTTTGATGAATTTAGCCCCTGTTGCCTACTCGGAAATACGTCGAGATTTATTGGCTGGCAAGCGTACGTGTGTGGAGATTGTGCAAGGTCATTTAGATCGGATAACAGCATACAATGCGCAATTGAATGCGTTTTTATCTGTTTATGAGGAAGAGGCGTTAGCACGTGCAGTGGAAATCGATGCCAAAATTAAACAAGGCAATGCAGGACCCTTAGCGGGTTTGGTCGTGGGTATCAAAGATTTACTTTGCTACGCAGATCATCCTAGCCAAGCGGGAAGTCAAATTTTAAATGGTTTTCAGTCAACCTTTTCCGCTACAGCCGTTCAACGATTGTTGGATGCCGACGCAATTATCATTGGCCGTCAAAATTGTGATGAATTTGGCATGGGTTCTACGAATGAGAATTCATCTTTTGGGCCCGTATTAAACTTTGCCAATTCTGCGCATGTTGCGGGTGGAAGTTCAGGTGGTTCGGCAGTTGCCGTTCAAGCAGGAATGTGTCAAGTTTCCTTGGGTACAGATACGGGTGGTTCTATCCGGATGCCGGCAGCATTTTGTGGAATCATGGGTTTGAAGCCGACTTATGGCCGCGTATCTCGCTGGGGCCTTATTGCTTATGCATCATCTTTTGATACCATAGGACCTATGGCGCATCATGTTGAGGATTTAGCTATTGTCCTGGATACAATTCAAGGGAAAGATGGTTATGATAGCACGGTAATTGATGATTTTCCTACCACTTTTCCAAAAAAGAAAAAGGTAGCTTACATCAAAGAAATTGTTGAACATCCAAGTTTACAAATCGAGATTCGTGATGCCTTTTTTGAGCAGGTAGCCAAATTAAAATCCACAGGCTATGAAGTAGTTTCAGTTGATTTTGATTTCATCGAGCAACTATTGCCAACTTACTATGTGCTTACCACTGCGGAAGCTAGTTCAAATTTGGCTCGTTTTGATGGGGTTAAGTTTGGACATCGTACTTCAGATGCAAAGGATTTAATGGAGTTGTACAAGAAAACACGAGACGAAGCCTTTGGAGAAGAGGTGAAACGCAGAATTATGTTAGGGACTTTTGTCTTAAGTGCCGACTATTACGATGCCTATTATACCAAAGCTCAGCAGGTTCGTCGTTTGATTCAAGAAAGAACGTTGGAAATTTTAGCGGATAGTGATTTCATTATTTCGCCTACGACTTCTTCCACAGCCTATAAAATGGGGGAAAAGACTTTGGACCCACTTCAAATGTATTTAGGTGATCTGTTCACTGTTCAAGCGAACATAACAGGTTTGCCTGCCATTTCTATTCCGATGGGAGTAGATGCGGAAGGTTTGCCTATGGGCTTTCAAATTACAGGAAAGGCATATGACGAACATGGATTAATTGATTTTGCCAAGCAATTTGAATAGATGTTAAAGAGACTTTTGTGTTTTGTGGCTTTGTTATTATTTGCTCTCCCTGGTTGGGGGCAGATAACGGCTGCTATGCCACCAGCACAAGAGACCACTACTGGAAAAAACTATTTCCCTGCGGATGATTTAGCTGCCATAGATTCATTGGCCTTGGTCGAACAGGGATTGCCTACGGCATTTATGATTGATCCTTCGATTGTATCCAGCCGACTGAAGGGACTTCAAAATCAAATACCCTTAAATTATAATTTTCAAACACATCAATTCGTCGAGTATTTTGCTTTTCGGAAAGCGGAGTTTACCCAACGGATGTTGGAGAAGCGTGACTTGTATTTTCCTTTGTACGAGAAATACTTAAAGCAATACAATCTTCCGGATGAATTAAAGTATTTGTCATTAATTGAATCTGGATTAGAGCCGCGTGCTTTAAGTAATAAAGGTGCTGGTGGATTATGGCAATTTATGCCTTATACCGCACGTGGAGATTTCGGTTTACGGGTAGATGGCGTGGTGGATGAGCGATTTGATCCGGAAAAAGCTACAGAAGCTGCCTGTAAGTATTTGAAGCAATTACACCGCATCTTTGGAGATTGGCATTTGGCATTGGCGGCTTACAATACGGGTCCAGGAAATGTTAAACGTGCCATTCGTAAATGTGGACGAAGTGATTTTTGGGGAATCTATAATTGTCTTCCCAAACAGACACGCGCCTATGTGCCTCAATTTATCGCGATGGATTACATGATGAATTTTCATAATGATCATGCAATTCATGCGGAAAAGTGGGTGAAAAAGATTTCTTTCGATACGATCCGGGTGAAAGGTTATTTGAACCTAAATCGATTAAAGCAATTTGCATCGATTCATGTGGATACATTTCAGGTGATTAATCCTCATTTAATAGGTTCTACGATTCCAAATGACAACAAAATGGTCGTTGTTAATATTCCAAGTTCTCGTTTTGCCTACTTTAAGTCGAACCGACAAGCTATTTTAGATTCGGCTTCTTTTGTCAATCAAAAACAAACGGATAGTCTAGCAGCGCTATTTGTTGACAAATTGGTCAAGCGTCGGTACAAGGTCAAGCGAGGTCAATCCTTGTACGATGTTGCTCGTATTTTACAGGTGAGTGTTTTGGAGTTAAAGCATTTGAATCAACTAAAAACCAATCGAATTAAACGGGGTAAGCAATTGCTATATTTTGCTCGCATTCGCGAAAAGGTCATGCAATCCCCTGGTGATTCAACTGTCGACGAGGTGGCACCCATCAGCCATGTAAAAGTAAGAAAAGCTAAAATTCGATACCATAAGGTTCGTTCAGGCGATACACTTTCTGACATCGCTAAACGTTATCAGGGTTTGACCGTAACGAAATTGAAAAAACTAAATCGAATGCGTGCTTCGACGACTTTACGTCCTGGTATGCGTTTACGAATTTCATAACATGATCGCATATTTAAAAGGTAAATTGGCACACAAGGATCGCACACATGTCATCATTGATGTGCAAGGAATAGGTTATGAGGTGAAAATCTCATTGCAAACCTATGACGCCTTGAAAGATGGAAACGAAAACGTACAATTATTTACGCATCTACAAATCAAGGAAGATTCTCACACATTGGTGGGATTTCATTCGATGGATGAAAAATACCTATTTCTCGATTTAGTATCTGTATCAGGGGTAGGCTTAAGTACAGCTTTGGTCATGCTTTCATCGTTTTCTTCGAGTGAAATTCGATCCGCGATTATGAATGAAAACATCGGTTTAATTCAATCCATCAAGGGTATCGGTTCGAAGACGGCCCAACGGGTTATCTTGGAATTGAAAGATAAATGTAAGAAAGATACCTTGTTTGTTGAGGCAGGCGCTGCATCACATGATGCTTCATTTGGTGTTAAACAAGAAGCCTTAGCCGCTTTAGTTACGCTCGGTATTCCGCGGGTTGCTGCTGAAAAGAATTTGGATCAATTGCTGAAGGCAAATCCTGATTCGAATGTAGAACAATTAATTAAACTTGCTTTACGTTAAGTTATTTTTAACCCTTTCTAAATGTTTTTGCCCCGACTTTTTCATCGAACGATTCCATTAGCTTTTGCGAGCTTGTTGGTAATTGGTGGTTCTTTGAATATCGCGGCGCAAGAATTAGATTCAACAAAGATTCTTGAAAAGAGTGGGAAAAAGCCCCGTTATCATGTCAAGAAATCGAGTTCGATTACGCAAAAACAAAAATCACCATTTGCGATTTATGCCTTACCTCAGCTTAAGTCTGGGATTCGAATCAAAGGAGATACTGTTTTACAAGAACGGCTTTTAGGTGATTTCTCCTTGAGTCCTGTGCATAGTAAGAGTTTTTCGGATTATAGCCTCCAGCAAAATAGTTTAGTTAATCGCAGTTTTTGGAATGCTTATTCCAAAAGTCTAGATGGCTCTAGTAGCGTTCAATCCCGCGGTTTATTCCCTAAAATTGAATTGCCCCCGGCAATAGATCGAATTTTTGGTGGGTCCGAGGTGTATTTCAAACCCAATGGTAGTTTATT
This sequence comes from Bacteroidota bacterium, assembly GCA_039805345.1. Lineage (GTDB taxonomy): Bacteria > Bacteroidota > Bacteroidia > Cytophagales > Spirosomataceae > Aquirufa. The sequence goes on from JBDLUL010000118.1 coordinate 8,233, forward strand.
GTTGGACATTGGTTATCAAGGTCAATATGTAGATAATCCTGCCATTCCGGTTCAATTACGCTACGTAGGTAATTTGTTTTTCAACGAACAAGCGCAGATTAACTTCCAAGGTAAGATTGGTGATAAATTGAATTTGAATGCGAATTTTGATACGAAGGCAAGTTTCAATTTCCAAAATCAATTAAAGTTGAATTGGAAAACGCAGGAGGAAGATATTTTGCAAAACATTGAAGCTGGAAATACCTCATGGACCTTGAATTCGCAATTGATTCCAGGTGTTCAAAACTTGTTTGGTCTCAAGACGTTACTACGTTTTGGCAATTTAGATGTAACAGTTGTTGCGGCGCAGCAGCGCTCTAAACAAGATTGTATCACCATGAAGGGTGGTACACAGGGACGCTCTTTTGAATTACGTGCGGATCAATATGATGAAAATCGGCACTTCTTTTTATCAACTTTTTTTCGGAATAATTACGAGCGTTCTTTGCAGAACCTTCCCGTTATTACAAGTGGAATCACGATTACACGTGTCGAAGTTTATGTGACAAATCGTACGCAGAGCACGGAAACCTTACGGAATTTGGTCGCCTTAGCTGATTTGGGGGAATCAAATCCTTACAGTCGAGACAAAGCTGTTTTGCAACCAATTGTTGCTGGTCAAACAGTTGATAACAAGAACAATGGCTTATACGCCAAATTAACGGCAGATGCTCAAATACGGAAATCGGATCAAGCATCTTACCAATTAGAATCTGCTTATGCCTTACAGCGTGGGACTGATTTTGATATGTTGAAAGGTGCTAAACGCCTAAATGAACGTGAATTTAAGTTCAATTCTCAATTAGGTTACATTTCTTTAGTTGCTCCACTTCGGAATGACGAAGTGTTAGCCGTAGCCTATGAATACACGTTCAATGGTCGGAAATACAAAGTAGGGGAGTTGACAGAAGATTACCAGGCCCGACAAGATAATGAGGTGTTGATCTTGAAGATGTTGAAGTCTTCTACGATTCGTAATCACTTGCAGCATCCGATGTGGGATTTGATGATGAAGAATATCTATTCCTTGAACTCAAATGGATTAAGTAAACAAAACTTTCAGTTACGTTTGATTTACAAGGATGATGCCACAGGAATTGATAATTCAAATTTAATTGAGGGAGAGAAGGTCAAAGACATTCCTTTGGTGAAAGTGTTAGGCCTGGATAAATTGAATTTTGCAGGTGACCCTCAGCCGGACGGTAATTTTGATTACATCGAGGATGTTACCATCGATTCTAAGAATGGTAAAATTATTTTTCCAGTCTTAGAACCCTTTGGCTCCAGCTTAAAGAAGCAATTTACCGCATCAGAATCTAATTTGGTGGAAAAATATGTCTTTGATAAGTTATACCGATTAACGCAGACGGATGCGCTCCAACAAGCTTCTAAGAATAAATTTTTTATCAAAGGGAATTTTCAGGCAGGTGTAGGAGGTGATATTTCTTTGCCATTTGGTGTAGAACCGAAGTCGGTGACTGTTTCAGCAGGTGGTCAGTCCTTGGTTGCGGGTTCCGACTATATCGTGGAAGGTCAATCTGGAAAGGTGAAGATTCTGAACGAGGGAGTATTTCAGTCGGGTAGAGAATTAAAAATATGTTACGAAAAGCCTGATTTATTTACCAACCAGGTGAGAACCTTATTGGGTACGCGTTTGGATTATAATTTGGGTCAAGATGTTCATTTAGGCGCTACAGTACAAAGTATGAGTGAAACGCCACCGGCCTTTTTACGCCGTGTTTCAATTGGAAATGAACCCGTAAATAATACCTTGATTGGATTTGATGCAAGTATTTTAAAGAAATCAAATGCTTTGACGCGGATAATTGATGCTTTGCCTATTATCTCTACGAAGGAAACATCAGTCATTGATTTTCAAGGGGAATTTGCCAAGTTAATTCCGAATGTTAATGATCGTGTTCAAGGGAACGCATTTATCGATGATTTTGAGTCGGCGCGTGT
>JBDLUL010000119.1:0-2983 GCA_039805345.1 Bacteroidota bacterium
TCATCGTACCTCGCCCCCTCGAACGGTATTGAAAACATTAATTGGCTTAGGATTATTGGGCATTATCGTTGGCTATGGCCTTGATTTAGCCGGTTTGCCCATCATCAAGCGAACAGCAACGCTGTCTTTTACTGTGGCTTCAGCGGGTTGGGTTACGTTGATGATGGCTTTATTTTATGCCAATTGGATTCACGAAAAACCAAGATTCCAATTACCCTCCTACCTAAATTCGATGGGCAATAATTCAATTTTTATTTACCTATTTTTTGAGACCTTGGTTCCGCAATGGTTAACGAAAACGACTTATGTATTTGTGGGTTTTATCTCCCAATTAAGTCATATTCCAACGGATTGGGCACAAGTCATCAATGCGTTTGTAGCTTTGGCGATTGTCATCAAGATGGCAAGCTTTCTGGATAGCAAGAAGATTTATTGGAAGCTATAGTAGAGACGCGATACCTCGCGTCTTCCCCCAGACTTAAGTCTGAGGATATAAAATCATAACCGCAGGTTTTAACCTAGGGAATCCCTAGGCTGAAGCCTAGGGATGTAAAACTAATTCTCGTCAAACATTTATAACCCCAGGTTTTAACCTGGGGAAACAAAAAAGACGCGAAGTTCAAGTATCGCGTCTCTACGAGCATCAAACTCTAACGTCCAATGTCTAAGGTCTACTGCTCATTTATGAGCTGTATTTTATAAGCCCAAGTCTGCGCGATATTCCAAGCCTTCGTTTTCGCCTCCTCGGTTTTCGGACCAGCAAAATGTGCATCTAAGGTGGCTGAAAACATCTCAAACCAGCGGTCGAAATGCGCCATGGTTAAAGGTTCTTTTTGATTTACTTCCAGATGTGGTCGCATGGGTGCACCTTTATAATTAGACCCATCCAGCAATAACATCTCCCAAAAATCATACATCTTAGGCAAATGTGCCTCAAAATTCACATGCATGACGTCTAGGAAAACATGCCCTACCAAATCATCCGATTTCATGCCACCATAAAAGGCATCCACAAAAACCTTGATATCATCTCGGGAAGTTATGTCGTGCATTATTTGCGGGTTTTTACTTTGGCCAACAAATATTGCCCAACTTTCGAACCTTGCTTCGCCCCTTCATCTAAGGCTGGTCGGAAGTGAATTCCACCATATAAACGGCTGATGGACGCTTCGTCAGAAGCCTGAATAAACGATGTGAACTTACGAGGAGGCAAACCATAAGGCACCTCTGTCGAGTCATTGAATGCCACCTGATCACCATAAACCTTCGTTAACACCTCAGCCGCTGCACGCGAAATCGTACTGTGACCTGATGTATATTCAGGGAAAGGAGGCGTTTGCAAAATGGGAATCCACGTTTTATCAATGGATGCATTAATGACCGTTTCCGGACGAATACGAATCGAACGATATTTCTCATCCCAACACGAGATAAATCCATCAAAAATAGCAATCGAAGTTAAAGCCAAAGCCTCAGCCGTTTCCGTATAACTTTTCTTATACTGACGAGAAATCTGTGCTACAATCCCCAACCAGTGTCCGCCTGGTGACATTTTCTTCGTCGCAAACATCGCGTGACCTGTAATGTTCATTTTAAATGGATTACAATCCCAGAAGTTCGCAATATCACGTTGGTCATTCGTCAAATTCTTCACGGTTTCATACGAATCCATCACCTCTTTGTAATAAGGACTTCCTTTCGTTAAATCAAATTTAGCCGGTGCAGGAGCGCGGAATTGACTCGCTGAATCCAAAATCACCGGGCGCACTTTATTCCAATAAGGTTCCACGGCATCCATGTAAGCTGGAGGCGTAGGCGTCCATGTACCTGGTAAATTGGTCACCGTGAAACGGAAACCACGTGTTTGCTTGTAATTATCTTTGGCAGCCCAACGCATAACAGAAGCTGCAATGGAATCGCCTAATGCGACCGAACGCTCATATACATCATCCGGCATACCTGTTTTGCGAAAATCTTCTTCTATTTGCTTATCGAATTCAACATATAATTCTTGAGCAAATGTCAATTTCTTGCCAACCGATAAAAAGGCCCGCGTAGAAGCCAAAGGGTAGCAGTATTCGAGCCCTGCTTCTGGTTTGGCTACAGATTCAAAACCGTTTAATTGACCTACGAGGGATTTAAATTTAGGATCTCCTAATACCGCAGCCTCATACCCCGCTACACTGGCATACATGTAAATACGAGAAGATACGGGTGGAGCGAAAATATCGTGAATGATACTTTCTGTTAACATATTTTCTGCACGCTCCAAAAAACGTGGATTGGCAGCTTCTTTTTGATAGTCAGGATTCGTTTTTTTACACGATGCGGCAACAAATACAAAAGCCAACAGGATGAATATTTTCTTCATAGGAGTCAATTTACGGGACAAATATACGGCTTTATCCCTAAATAACCCTGATGAAAATCAGTTAAATAATGCTTTGAATAGCTGCTTTCTCCCCCGACACTAAAGCACCCTGCAAGGAAGGCATTTCGCAATAATCGCCTGCTAGGATGAATCCGCGTGCCTCCGCAGCAAGCTTGAGCGAATCAAAAGCGCCAACCCTCGCCAGGGATTTCGGAATTGTAAAAGACTTCAAGAATTTCAAGTCTTTAACATCTTCATAAGCGGCTAGCAAGCCTAACGCTTCTTCTGCTTCAAGACTTAGGTCTAAGCTGGTCACTTGGATTAACTCTTTTCCATTGGGCGCATAACTAGGAGCTACATGAGAAAGAATACAATAGTGAAGCAATTTAGATTCGCCAGGAATTAGATGCAATAATCCATCGCTCAACGTTCGTTTTGGCGCTGAAAAATAGAAGGTTTTAGCTCCCAAATGAACTGAATCGGACACGTCGACCTCCAAAATTTTTGCCGCCGCATAAGGATCTGATGCTAAAATTAAACGTTCAAAATCAAGTGTTTCACCACTTCTTAGATGTACTTCTTTGGCATTAATTTTAACGACTTCACATCCCA
>JBDLUL010000120.1:0-11368 GCA_039805345.1 Bacteroidota bacterium
TTGATGAAAGCTAGTGAATTTAAATTGCCTGTCAAATAGCCTAAATTTCATCCGAAAGGGCTAAATTGTAACAAATTACATCGATTATGTCAAAGCCGATTCTCGTTATTAAGTTTGGTTCCTCTTCCATTACTCATTCGAATGGGGATGTGAATGAGCAGACACTCGAGAAAATCGCGGCCCAGGTTTCAAGCTTGCAACGTGAATATTCCATCGTCTTGGTATCCAGTGGTGCTGTGGCAGCCGGAAAAGCTTCTTTGAAACAATACAAAGGAACCTTGTCGGAGCGCAAGGCCGCCGCTGCCGTTGGGAATCCTTTGTTGATCGCCAAATACAACCATTATTTTCAAAAATTCGGTATTTCCATCGCACAGAGTCTTTGTGAGCGTCATCACTTTTCCAAGCGCGAATCCTTCTTACAATTGAAGGAAACGTATCAAGAGCTTTGGCGCAATGACATCATCCCCATCGCAAATGAAAATGACGTGGTGAGCAATGTAGAGTTGAAGTTTTCGGATAACGATGAGTTGGCGACCTTAATCGCCACAGGATTCGGAGCTGAAAAATTGTTGATCTCCACATCCGTGGGAGGTTTGCTCGACGAACAAGGTCAAATCATTCGCCATGTCCCGGAGATCAACACCTCTATTTTAAATGTAGTTAATACAGATACTTCAAGTACGGGTTTGGGAGGGATGATTTCCAAACTAACCTTCACTCGTTTAGCCACCCGGATGGGAATCAAGGTGGTGATTTTCGGATTGGATCAGGCGAATGGGATCATCGATGCCTTGCATGAAAATATTGGTACTGTTTTTGAACCTCAATCGGCAACCTTATCTGCCCGACAAAAATGGTTGGCCTCCGGCAGTGTCATTACTGGTAGAATTGTCTTGGATAAGGGGGCGGTGAAAGCCATCCAAAACCGTAAGAGTTTATTATCAGTCGGTGTGCTAGAATACATCGGCGATTTCGAAAAAGGGGAGGTAGTAGAAATGCTTGATCCTCAACAAAATCCAGTGGCCGTCGCTCGGGCACGCTATTCCAAAGCGGAGCTAGCTAATTCATCCGACAGCAAAGAAGTTGCGCATGCGGATGATATCGTTATTTGGTAGGTAAAAGTTAAGAACTAAGAGTTAAGAACTAAGAGTGAAGGGTTGCTGAAAATCACATTTATTTGACGCAATCTATTTCTGATTTTTTCTCAGTGTAACGAATGTAGAGCCAAGTAATCGCTGTAGCTCTTCCAAATCCAAAATTAATTCATCAAATATTTCTAGTTCAATTAAATGACTAGCTTCTAAAAGCTTAAGCCAATACACGGTTTCTCTTGCCTCTTTGTAGGCAAGAGATATTTTGAACTCAAAATCTTTGCGAGAAAATGCTGCGAGACCTTCCGCTACATTTGCGCCGATTGATGTTCCAGATCTAAGCAATTGTTTGCTTAAAATAAATTCTTTGTGGGTTTGATTTATTGTCTGATACGTCTTGATGACTTTCAAGGCAAACAGAAAGGATTTTGCAGATATGATACTTTCCGTTTTCATCAATTTGGATTTATGTCACAAGCATAGCAACATAAATCCAAATGATTTGAATTAGAAATTGATAATCTTGAAAATTATCAACAAATAGAATTCCTAACTCTTCGTTCTTAACTCTTAACTCTTCGTTCTTAACTCTTAGCTCTTAACTCTTAGCTCTTAACTCTTAACTCTTAGTTCTTAACTCTTAACTCTTAGTTCTATTCCACAACCACCGCTTTCCCACTCTCCACATCCGCTTCCACAGCCTTGTACTTCACGTTTTCCTTGATGCTTCCATCTTGGTATTGTACCGTTACACGTTGGTTGCGATCCGCGATTTTAATCGCTTGGCGAGGAGCAACGCGCTCCGTTTGACCTGCCGATGGATCATGGTAGCCTGGTTCGTCTTGAGCTCCAGCCAATCCGCCTAGTAAAGATGATAAAGCCTCATCTTTGCTCATTTGCAATTTAGGTGCTTTCTCCTTCGGTGCTTTGGGTGCCGTTTGATTCGTCGATTGCGCCGCTGGAATTTCCGCCTTAATTACGAAGCTAATCGTATCGGAATTCACACGTGCCACAAAGCGTTGGAATAAATTTACCGCCTCAAACTTGTAAATCAACAAAGGATCTTTTTGCTCAAATACAGCATTTTGAACCGATTGCTTCAAATCATCCATCTCACGCAAATGCTCTTTCCACTCTTGGTCGATTAAGGTCAACGTAATGAATTTCTCCATCTCCGTAATCACTTCTTTTCCTTGACTTGATAAGGTTTTGTCGGCATCTACCACCACACCTGTGACCATTTGGCCATTCGAGATCGGTACCTGAATGCCAGAGAATCCTTGACGCTTCGCCTCTTCCGCTACTTGAATAACTTGTAAAGCAATAGCCTCGTTCTTCGCCTTGTAATGTAATTCCGCTGCCAAAAATAATTGCTCTGTACGCTTGTCCACAGCCAAACGATTGAACTCCTCCGCCGAGAACGGTGGCTCCATGCCCAATAATTCAATCACTTTCAACTCAAGCTCCTCGTAGTTCGTATAGCTTGTTGTGATGTCTTGGCAAACATCGAATAAAATGTTGATGATGTCCAAGGATAAACGCTCGCCCAACAAAGCATTTTGACGACGCTTGTATATCGCATTTCGTTGGTAGTTCATTACGTCATCGTATTCCAATAAACGCTTACGTATACCAAAGTTGTTTTCTTCTACTTTCTTCTGAGCTCGCTCAATCGAGTTCGTAATCATGGAATGTTGAATCACTTCGCCTTCTTCCATGCCCAAACGATCCATCACTTTCGCAATTCGATCCGAACCGAATAAACGCATCAAATTATCTTCCAAGGACACAAAGAATTGAGACGAACCCACATCTCCTTGACGTCCTGCACGACCACGTAACTGGCGGTCGACCCGACGAGATTCGTGGCGTTCCGTACCGATGATCGCCAAACCGCCAGCGGCTTTTGATTCTGGGCTCAACTTAATATCTGTACCACGACCAGCCATGTTGGTCGCAATCGTTACTTTTCCTGATTGACCCGCTTCAGCGACAATTTCCGCCTCTCGCGCGTGCTGTTTGGCATTCAAGACATTGTGCTGAATCTTACGGATATTCAATAAACGACTCAATAATTCCGAGTTTTCTACCGAGGTTGTACCCACCAATACCGGTCGGCCTGCGGCAACCAATTCCTGAATTTCCTCCGCAACGGCATTGTATTTCTCGCGTACCGTGCGATAAACTTTATCCTCGTGGTCTTTTCGTTGGATCGTACGATTCGTTGGAATAGAAACCACATCCAATTTGTAAATTGTCCAGAATTCACCCGCTTCCGTTTCCGCTGTACCTGTCATACCACCTAATTTGTGGTACATACGGAAGTAGTTTTGCAAGGTAATCGTTGCATAGGTTTGCGAAGCATCCTCTACATTAACGCCTTCTTTGGCCTCAATTGCCTGATGTAATCCGTCTGAATAACGACGACCTTCCATCACACGACCCGTTTGCTCGTCGACAATCTTAACCTTGCCTTCCACTAAAATGTATTCAGTATCCTTTTCGAACAGGGTATAGGCTTTTAACAATTGGTTAACCGTGTGAATGCGTGATGCCTTCTCGTTGTATTCCAATATCAGCTGCTCTTTTTGTGCTAAACGCTCCGCGTCCGACAAATCCTTGTTCTTTTCAATTTTATTTAAATCAATCGATAAGTGAGGCAAAACGAAAAAGTCTGGATTCTCCGTATTTCCACTCATAAAGGCTAAGCCTTGTTCGGTCAGTTCTACCTGATTGTTCTTCTCCTCAATCGTGAATAATAAGGGCTCATCTGCCTGTGGCATCAACTTTTGGTTTTCAGCCAAATAAATCGATTCCGTTTCATTCATCAATTGCTTCATGCCGCTTTCCGACAAGAATTTAATCAAGGGCTTGGATTTAGGTAAACCGCGATACGCACGGAATAAAGCTAATCCTCCTTCTTTTTTATCTCCTGCAGCAATTGCTTTTTTGGCCTCAACCAAGAAGTTTTGAACGATTTGTTTTTGTGCTTCTACTAATTTGTGAACGCGCGGTTGGAATGCTTCGAACTCCTGCTCATCTCCTTTTGGAATAGGACCTGAGATAATTAGGGGAGTACGGGCATCATCGATTAATACGGAATCAACCTCATCCACCATCGCAAAATGATGGGGGCGTTGAACTTGATCTTCTAAACTGCGCGCCATGTTGTCGCGCAGGTAATCGAAACCAAATTCGTTGTTTGTTCCATAGGTAATATCCGCCATGTAGGCTTGTCGGCGCTCTTCCGTATTTGGCTCATGTTTGTCGATGCAATCCACCTTCAAGCCATGGAATTCAAATAAAGGGGCATTCCATTCGGAGTCACGTTTCGCTAAGTAATCATTCACGGTTACTAAGTGAACGCCACGTCCTGCTAATGCATTTAAATAGGTAGGCAAGGTAGAAACCAAGGTTTTTCCTTCTCCTGTACCCATCTCAGAAATCTTTCCTTGATGTAATACGATACCACCGATCAACTGCACATCGTAGTGGATCATATCCCAGGTAATCTGGTTTCCGGCGGCTAACCATTGATTATGCCAAATCGCTTTGTCGCCTTCAATCACGACATTCGCTTTTTTGGCAGCGATGAATTTATCTTCAACCGTCGCGGTGACAACTAATTTCTTGTTTTCAGTCAAACGACGAGCCGTTTCTTTAACAACAGCGAAGGCCTCAGGAAGAATTTCCATCAAAACGACCTCCAATTGTTTGTTACGATCCTCGTTTAATTTATCAATTTGAAGAAAGAAAGTCTCTTTCTCATCGATGTCTTCTGTGGCGTTCCCCTGTTCGCGCAAGGCTACAATTTGAGAATCGATATCTGCTAAAAATGCTTGAATGCGTTGCTTGAATTCGTACGATTTTCCACGAAGTGCATCATCGGAAAGCTCATGCAATCGAGCATATTCCTCCTTGATTTTATCCACAATCGGCATGATTGCCTTGATGTCACGTTCTGATTTCGTGCCAAATATTTTTGTAACGCTTTTGCTTAGTATTGAAAACATGGTAATATAGGGCCTACCTAGGCTTGGTGATAATTTAATTTGCAATTTACCAATTTGAATTTTTATCCTTGCTATGTTCCGACAATTAATCCGAAATTTTTACGGATTTCAATTCGAAATTCATTTGTTTTGTAGCTCAATTTTAAATTCCTATGGCTGATCATCCAATTCCTCCGCGTCGGGCTCCCCGGAAAAAACTGAAGATGCCGCTTTTTGGCGATATGATGAGTGGTTCATCGGGTCAAGGTGGTTCGCGTAATTTCACAACATACTTATTTGTATTGGTCGGCTTGGGGATGGTGGGTCAACTCCTTTTGCCGCAATTGTGGGCGGAGAAAGTGTATGATTCCGAATCGGAAGTGCGCGAAATGGAAATAGATGGAGTTTTGCGTAAAAAGTATGCAGATGCAAGTGATCGAAGCGAGATTCATTACCTACTTGTCGTAGTTGAAAAGGAGGGTAAACGAAAGAAACTCGACCTGTATCAGGCAGATTCTACGTTTTTTGAACAAGTGGCTGTTCCTCAGCGGATTAAAAAAGAGTCAGGAAGTTTGAAAGTACTTGTAACCCGCTATTCAAAGCCCGATACGACCTTAGAAATACGATTTAAGAAATAAGTTTTATCAGTTTTTTGATAATCTAGTTATTCAATTTACCTTAGGGCAAAATTTTACTATAAATGCCCATCCTTTCCTTACTAAATGCTAAACATTTGTTGGCCAGAACCTTGTTTGGTTTTTCCAAAGAGCAATTGCAACAAGCCATGGGTTATGGTACACTCGAGGTCCTTGTGGATCAAGCATTGTTAGCAGATGTGAAAACTCCTGCGGCGCCAGACACTTGGGTGAATACAACTCCTGCACAGGTACAGCAAGATTCAGGCGATGCGGCAAAATGGTATCGGGAATTGACCTATTGGTGGTATAATCGCATGTTCTCCGAAGGATTATCAATGCAGGAAAAGATGGTTTTATTTCTGCATAATCACTTTTCATGTGAGCGGGATAAAGTGAATTATCCACAATACATGTACCAACAAAATCAATTGTTTCGGAAATTCGCTTTTGGCAATTTCAAACAATTGGTCAAGGAAATAAGCAGCGATCCCACCATGCTCATATACTTGGATGGAAATAACAGTCGGGGAACAGGGCCCAACGAAAATTACGGTCGGGAACTCATGGAGCTTTTTACGCTCGGAATTGGGAACTACACCGAAAATGATATCAAACAAGCTGCAAAAGTACTTTCAGGCTGGCAAGTAAAAGGATTGACGGCTGTATTTGATCCGAATCGATGGCACAAAGAGGCCAATTTGACTATTTTTGGAAAGACAGCTGCTTTCAAAGTTGATACGTTGGTGGATTTAATATTTGAGCAAAAAGCATGCGCTGAATTTATTTGTCGGAAACTTTACAAAGCCTTCATTTATTATAAGCCCGATGAAGCTTTTGTCGCTCAGATGGCCACTGTCTTTCACTCGAATAATTACGAAATGAAACCTTTATTGCGTTTCATGTTTTTATCTGACCATTTCTATCAAACGCCATTTCAGGCGAGTCGTATCAAAGATCCCCAGGAATTGATGGTCGGGTCGTTAAAAGCCTTGCAAATTAAAGTGCCCGATATCATCAACTTGTATGACATGGCGAAGCTATTGCAAATGCAATTGTTGCAACCACCTGATGTTGCCGGTTGGCCTGGTCAGCGCGATTGGATTAGTTCAACAACGTATTCCTATCGCGGAGGCTTCACGGATTCTCTGTTAACAGGGAAGCGCTTTAATGGGACAACTGTGACAGGTAAATTAGATGTTTTAGCCTATGCGAGGAGTTTTCCCAACAGCGAAAAAGCAGCCTTGTTTGTCAATGAAGTGATTGATTCGTTGGTTTTATTCCCGATTTCAGAAGCGAAACGACAGTTTTTGTTGAATACGCTGTTGGATGGGACTATTGCCGCCAACTGGTCTACCTACACGCCGCAGGCGGATGCTCGGATTGTCCGATTGTTGAAAGCCATTATGCGTTTACCTGAATACCAACTGAATTAGGCCATGAAGAAGCATATGAATCGGAAAGCATTTTTACAGCAAATGGCCATCTTATCGGGTGGTGTGGGCATAGGTTTGGGAACTGTGACGGGAAAAGCCTTTGGTCAAATTCCTGCTGCTTTTGCTGGCAATGCAGAAGCTGGCAAAGTACTCGTTATTATACAGTTGGGTGGTGGAAATGATGGTTTGAATACTGTTATTCCAGCTGAGGATGATTTATACCACAAAGCGCGGCCCAATATTTCCATTAAAAAAGATGCGGCATTAAAACTTGATCAAGGGATGTATTTACACCCCTCGGCGGTAGGTTTAAAGAAGTTGTACGACGAAGGCCAGCTCAGTATCGCACAAAATATTGGTTATCCGAACCCCAATCGTTCGCATTTTCGTGCTACGGATATTTGGAACACCGGTTCAGATGCGAGCACCCTTTGGGATGAGGGCTGGGCAGGTCGTTATTTACGGACACGATACCCTGAATTCCCCATCACATTAGCCAAACATCCCATGGCCATTCAATTGGGTTCTGTGGAATCTCTTTTGTTTCAGTCGGATCAAGGAGGCTTCAGTACCGTATTTGAAGACCCGAACTTGTTTTATCAACTCGTAAGTGGTACACCGGCAGATTCGGATATACCACCTGCTACGTTGGCTGGAGACGAACTTGGATTTTTGAAGCAGATCGCTGCCGCTTCCGTTCAATATGCCGGTGTTATTCGGGATGGAGCGACGAAAGGGAAGAATACACTAACTTATCCGACGTCTAATTTAGGACGTCAATTTAGCATCGTCTCCAAATTAATTTCAGGAGGTTTAGAGACCCCCGTTTATTTATTAAATATCGGTGGTTTTGATACGCATGCGAATCAATTAACGCAACATGCCAACTTGTGGAAGACGATTTCGGAAGCGGTGAAAACCTTCCAAGTCGATATGGATAATCAAAATTTGTCGGAGCGCGTCAATATCATGACCTTCTCGGAATTCGGTCGGCGTGTTAATCAGAATGGTACAGCCGGTACGGATCATGGAACCGCAGCTCCGATGTTTTTTATCGGTAAAACGGTGCGCGGCGGCTTGATCGGAGCAAATCCAAATTTAAAGGCATTGGATAACAATGGCGATTTGAAGTTTAATTATGATTATCGACAAGTTTACAGCACCGTTTTGCGGGATCATTTGGGCTTGGATAATGTCCGGACGCAGCAGATTTTCAATTCAACCTTTGAGCGTTTACCCATTTATAAAAATTCCCCTGATGCACTTCCGGAAGCTGTTACAATTGAATTGACGGCACCATGGCCGAATCCTGCGATGGATTCCACATTGTTGCAATTTGGAATATTTGAGGAGGCTTATATCAATCTAGCACTATTTGATTTGCAAGGTCGCCAACTGAAACTCATTGATTCAGGTTTGCGTAAAGTTGGGTCTTATTCGGTTCGATTTGATGTGAATGGGTATGCTTCGGGTCATTATTTGGTCAGTTTAAGTACAAATCGGGGTGGTCGAGTGACGCGTCAATTGGTGATTCAATAGATAAATTGTTATCTTCGAAACTTGAATTTCGCACAACAATCATTTCAATCGTTCGTTGTTGCTAAAACGCTAGGTATATCTATGTTTCGAATAATCGTAATGGTCTTGTTATTGGTTGGTTTGAATCGCGTTGATTCAAATGGACAAATGTGGTTCTTAGGCCAAAAAGGCAGAAAGAAATCACCTTTCCCTGTATTTAAAAAACACACTTCTATATCGTTTGGAGCAGGTTCTTCGCATTACATTGGCGACCTGGTTCCTGTCACGGGCTTATTTTCAGTGGCGGCACAAACGACCCGTTGGAACGTGGGCGTTAACTTAACGCGGCATTTATCACCAAATTTCAGTGCTAATCTGGGCTTGAATTACATTCGAATTGCAGGAGATGACAGTTATTTCTCTCCGGTAGGTGATTGGGATGCCAACTTTTTGCGAAATCTTCATTTTCGAAATGATATCAAAGAATTATCGCTCGTAGGGATGTATGAAATTGGAGGTAATCCAGAAAATAACCTGAAGCGTAATGCTGTTTCGCCCTATGTTTATTTAGGAGTGACTGGCTTTTTACATTCCCCCGATGCACGCAAGCAGGCGGGTGTTGATGTATCTGGGAATCCTGTTCAGAGTCCTTGGTTATCGGAGGGCAATGCAAGTTTATTGGATTATAAAAATGAAGGAGTAGATTATTCGCTCATGGGTATTTCCATTCCATTTGGCGTAGGGTTTCGCTATAAGATCACGAGCAGCATGGATGTGGGTTTCGATTTCGGCTATCGTATTGCTTTGACAGACTATTTGGATGATGTTACGGATATTCGAAATTCTGTGGTTCCCTTATCTGTTGGAGGCAGTATGTTATATACAGATCGTTCCGGCGAGCCATTTGCAGCTAATACCTTGGTAAATCGAATTCCTCCCCCTACGACAGTCTCAGCACCTAAAATTTCAACGGGTCCTGATCAATATTTCACCACGCAAATACGATTAATCTACCATTTGCGAAATAAAATTGATTGTCCACCATTGCCCATTCAATGAGTAAATTAGTCGTCTTATTTTTTGCTGTTTTCTTGAGCTTTTCCTTACAAGCGCAACGCTGGAGTATGTCGGCAGGTGCTGGTGCAAGTATGTACAAAGGTGATCTATCAGATTGGCATTTAATTCCTCATTTGTCACAGTTGAAGACACTTAATACTGCGGTCAACTTTCAGTTGCGTTATCAGCCGGATCAAGCGATTGCTTACCGGGCAAAATTATCATTGACAGGTTTGGATGGTGATGGAGCTAATTTTCTGCTACCGAGCATTTCGTTTTCAAAAAATAGTTTTTCGAGTCCATTGATTGAGTTTTCTGGATTGGTTGATTATAATTTTAAAGATTATCAAGCGAACCGAAATGTTCGAAATTGGACGCCCTTTATTTATGGGGGATTAGGCTTTTTGTTTGTGAGTCCGGAGGGAAGCGGGATAACACCTAAGACCTATTTTACTTGGGCGATTCCATTTGGTGTGGGTATAAAAGCTCAATTAAGTAACCGAATAGGCTTGCAATGGGACTTTGGCATGAGTAAGTCTTTGTCAAATATTTTGGATGGCCAAGCAGCCTGGGGAGAACAGCCCAAGATATTTACGCTGAATAAAACAGACCAATATTTGCAAAGTTCCGTATCGATAACTTATTCGTTAATCTCCGTTTATTGCCCTCGGGATTAATGTTTTGAATAAGGGGAGGGATTAGCTATCTTTGCCTCTTGTATGTAGTATTTTGTTAGTTGTGAGTCAAGACATAAAAGATTCTATTGATGTAAACAATCTGCCGGCGCACATTGCCGTTATCATGGATGGTAACGGACGATGGGCAAAAAAGCAGGGGTTTAAAGACCGTATATTTGGTCACCGACATGCTATTGCGGCAGTTCGAGAGACGATAGAAGGCTGTGGCGAACTGAGAGTGAAGTATTTGACTTTATATGCCTTTTCTACGGAAAACTGGAATAGACCTCCAGCAGAGGTTAAGGCTTTGATGAGTTTGTTGGTGAGTTCAATTCACGATGAATTGCCGGGAATGATGAAGAATCAAATACGTCTTAAGGCGATAGGTGATTTGGAATCGCTGCCGAAAAGTTCACAGAAAGAATTAGCCTCTGCGATTGATCAGACTGCTGATAATAAGGGTCTTACGATGGTGCTTGCGCTGTCTTATTCCGGAAAGTGGGATTTGACTCAAGCGACTCGAAAGATTGCGGAGAAGGTTGCAGCCGGGGAAATTGATGCATCTCAAGTGGATGCAAATATGATTAATGCGCATTTATCAACGGCAGGAATTCCTGATCCCGACTTGATGATTCGCACTGGAGGGGATCACCGAATTAGTAATTTTATGCTTTGGCAGTTGGCCTATGCAGAGTTATATATTTTTGAAGAGTTGTTTTGGCCAGATTTTAGAAAAATCAATTTGCAACAAGCAATTGTTGATTTTCAGATGCGAGAGCGTCGGTTTGGTAAAACAAGTGAACAAGTTAAACGTGAGGGGTAGACCCTAGAAATGAAAAAAGACATTTGCATGAATTTTCGTAAAGAATCAAAGGGGTATCGTTTTGGCCAACTATTTATCGTGGTCTTGGTTCTTTTCATTACACAGGCTGCTCAAGCACAAGTTTTGGGTGGTCGTCGGTT
>JBDLUL010000121.1:0-3316 GCA_039805345.1 Bacteroidota bacterium
GTTTTGTTATTGAACGCATCGCTGATGGGTTGTTTTGTTGCGCGAGACATGTTCTTGTTCTACGTCTTCTTTGAATTCATGTTATTGCCGATGTATTTCTTAATCGGAATTTGGGGAGGACCGCGTCGGAATTATGCATCCTTGAAATTTTTCATTTATACCTTGGTGGGTTCGCTTTTCATTCTGATCGTCATGTTGGGAATCTCTTTGGCCTACATGGATCCAAATGAAACGGCATTAGCTTTTCCAAACTTGGGATTCCATGATTTATCGTCCATGCAAACGGCTTTAGCGGCCCATGAAATTGCACCCAATCAAATCGTGCACAGCTTTGATTTACAGATATTAAGTGACCCGAAGAATTGCCAACCGAATAATTTATTCAGTCCACAATCTGGATTTTTGTTGGGCGGTTTATCCGGCCGCGCTTGGGGTTTTTGGTTATTGTTCATCGGCTTTGCCATCAAATTACCTTTGGTTCCTTTACATACCTGGTTGCCCGATGCGCACGTGGAAGCACCCACACCCATTTCCGTCTTATTAGCCGGCGTCTTATTGAAAATCGGGGCCTATGGTTGGTTACGCATGGCGATTCCATTCTTTCCTACGGAGGCCGTGGACGCTGCCGGCATCATGGCCGGATTAGGCGTCTTGTCCATTATTTATGGGGCTTATAATGCGTTAGCCATGACGGATTTGAAGAAATTAGTGGCCTATTCTTCCGTTTCGCACATGGGTTTTGTATTGCTCGGAATTGCCTCCTTCACTCCGGAAGGCTGGCAGGG
The DNA here is from genome assembly GCA_039805345.1 of Bacteroidota bacterium. Classification (GTDB taxonomy): domain Bacteria; phylum Bacteroidota; class Bacteroidia; order Cytophagales; family Spirosomataceae; genus Aquirufa. The sequence goes on from JBDLUL010000121.1 coordinate 786, forward strand.
AGCTATCTTCCAGTTGCTTTCGCATGGAATCTTATCATCCCTGCTTTTCTTGATGGTGGGTGTGTTGTACAGTCGGACAGGCAATCGACAAATCGATAATTTCTCAGGTTTGGCAACGAAAATGCCTTGGTTCACAGTCGTATCCGGCATTGCGATTTTTGCGTCATTGGGGTTACCGGGTTTCTCTGGATTTATTGGTGAATTCTTCAGTCTCATGGGGGCTTTCACGAGTACACATTTGACACCCATCTATGCGATACTCGGCGGATTCGGAATTTTATTAGGCGCTGGTTATTTGTTATGGACCTTTCAAAAGATTTATCTGGGCAGCTATTTTGTTCGGGAAAGCACGTGGGAATTACCCGACCTAACAATCCTTGAAAAGTTCAGTCTTTTTGGCCTTGGCATCTTGAGTATCATTTTCGGAATTTTCCCGGGAATCATTTTTGAGCTAAGTGAAATTTTCGTAACTAACAGCTTGAATTTGATATTTCACTGATGAACTCGAACATCCTCCCCCAGTTGGCTAGTTTAGATTTGGCAGAAGCCAATAGCCTCACGCCGATCTTGCAGGGGATGTCGGAGGAGCAACAAACCCAATTCATGTCGATCTACTTGAGCAAGCGCCGGGATCCGGTCTTGATTCTCATCTGTACCTTGGCTGGATTTGTTTGCTTTGCAGGTTTACAGCGTTTTATCACGGATCGCATCGGCTTGGGGTTGCTCTATTTTTTTACAGGCGGATTCTTGTTGGTCGGCACCATCATCGACCTATTTCGTTATAAATCCATTGCACGCACATACAATGAAAAGGTTGCTTACCAAACGGCGAGCATCCTTTCTAATTTCAAATAAACCTATCAAACAAAGACTATGAAAAACAATTTGAGTCGGAGAGAAATTCTAAAAAGCTCGGCAGGATTAGCCGGTTTGGGATTATTCGGTTCGTCCATGGAGGATCGCTTTAAGAAAGCGGACATCGCCGTGGGGGCAGACCTAAAAGGCAAAGTACAGCATTCGGCATGTCGCTGGTGTTACGACAAAATTCCATTTGAGGAATTAATCGTGAATGCCAAACGCATTGGCTTGTCATCCATCGAATTAACAGGTCCTGAAGAATGGGACATCTTGAAAAAATACGACATGACCGCGGCAATCGGCTGGGGTAAATACCCAGCGGGCATGAACATCCCGAACTTCTTTAATAAGGTCAAAAACCATGACGCTTTGGTCGGCTTTTACGAAGACATCATTCCCAAGGCGGCAAAAGCTGGCGTGAAAAACATCATCACCTTCTCAGGTAACCGCGATGGCATGAGTGATGAAGATGGTTTGATCAATTGCAAAAAGGGCCTACAGCGCATCATGAAGACAGCGGAGCGTTATGATGTAACGATTTCGATGGAACTTTTGAACTCCAAAGTAAACCACAAAGATTACCAAGCCGATACCACCGAATGGGGCGCGGCACTTTGTGAGATGGTGGGTTCCGACAAATTCAAATTGCTATACGACATCTACCACATGCAAATCATGGAAGGGGACGTAATTGCTACGATTAAGAAATACTATCCGTATATCTCACACTACCACACAGGCGGTGTTCCGGGACGTAATGAGATCGATGATACGCAAGAGTTGAATTACCGCGCGATTATCAAAGCGATTTATGATACGGGATACAAAGGATACATTGGCCAGGAATTCATTCCGGCTCGTGAAGACAAGATGGCTTCCCTTGCGCAGGCCGTTGGCATCTGCGATATCTAAAAATATCAATTAATTGATTTTCTTGCCAGCCTCCGTCTAACGGGGGCTGGCTTTTTTTATGCCAAGTAGTTGATAATCGAAGGGTGGATTCATTTTGGGAATGAGGTTAGTTGGACATTTGGTTTAGTTTCGCTTTGAAGTCCTCATACTAAAGTCTGAGGTTATAAATAACTTATAACCCTAGGCTTTAGCCTAGGGATGCCAAAGGCGGAAAAAACAAATAACCTTAGGCTCTAACCTAGGGATGCCAAAGGCGGAAAAACCAATAACCCTAGGCTTTAGCCTAGGGATCCCCAGGTTAAAACCTGGGGCTAAAAAACCTAACCCTGATAAAATGAAAACGCTCCTCCTCCTTCTCCTCCTCCCCTTCCTAGCATATACTCAATGCCCGGTCATCACCCAACAACCCCAGTCGCAGGCCGACTGCGACGGCAACTCCATCAGGATGATTGTCATAAGCAACGGAACTACCTTTCAGTGGGAAAAGAAACGGCCACAAGATGCCAACTTCTCGAATATTTCGGGCGCAATACAAGCCAATTACCAAATCATGCCCACGGGCAATTCAGCCAATCCAACAAGTACCCAATACCGAGTAAAAATAAGCCTAGGTGCCTGCTCCATCTATTCAGAGACGGCCAGTATCCAATTGCGAAAAATCAATTCCATCCTCAATCCTGCCATTTGCGAACGCGGAAATGGAGTTTTGGAATCCATTCAAACCGAAGGAGCGACCCATTACCAATGGATGCGCTCAATCA
>JBDLUL010000122.1:0-3912 GCA_039805345.1 Bacteroidota bacterium
CGAGCAGAAAATGATCTTGATTGCGCGTGCTTTTGTCAAGAATCCGCCATTGTTAATTTTGGATGAGCCGTGCCAAGGCTTGGATTCGGAGCAAGTGCAGGTGTTGAAAGATGTGATTAATTCAGTCGCTGCGAGCTCCGATATGACCTTGATTTTTGTGTCACATTATGCGGAAGATGTGCCGGAATGTGTGAAGTTCACGAAAGCGCTGTAGAGACGCGATACTTCGCGTCTACTCCTCAGACTAAAGTCTGAGGTTATTAACCCTAGGGTAGACGCGAGGTATCGTGTCTCTACTAAAATGCTTTTGTAATCGAAGGACTTGGTTGGCTAAACCATTTCGGGCCATTTTCGGTCATGTAGACACAATCTTCTAATCTTACTCCGAATTCACCCGGAATCGCGATGGTTGGTTCAATGCTGAAACACATGCCCACTTGAAGTGGTAATTTATTTCCTTTGACCATATTACCCCATTCGTGTCCATCCATCCCGATTCCGTGACCGGTTCGGTGGGGAAGGCCAGGTAATTTGTATTCCGGACCAAAGCCAGCTTTAACCAATATTCCACGAGCCGCTAAATCTACATTTTCGCAAGGGGCGCCAAGCACCGCCGCTTCGAATCCAGCTTGTTGGGCACGCTTCTCTAAATTCCAAATATCGATTTGTTTTTGCGTTGGCTCGCCAAAAACCACGGTTCGCGTGATATCTGATTCATAGCCATCTACTTGGCAACCGCAATCGAGCATGACGACATCGCCTTTTTGTAAAATTTGTTTACGGGAACTGCCATGCGGGAATGAGGTAGCTACCCCAAATGTTACCGACGCAAACCCATGTTGGGCACCTAACTCGGTATGTTTTTGGGCAATTTTTTGACTGATTTGACGCGGGTTACAACCTTCCATTAGGGCAGCAATACCTGCTTGAATGGCTAGTGTTGTAATGTCATTCGCTTTTTGCATGAGTGCAATTTCAGCAGGGGATTTGATGAGTCGGCATGTCACCGAAACCGGATCACCGCTGACCATTTGAAATTGTTTGCCTTCTTTTTGAAGACCATTTGAGATAAAGAAACGTGTTTGCTCTTCAATCCCAATTTGGCCTGAGGTATATCCAAAGTCTTGTATGGTTTTGATGCAAAGCTCAAAGGGGTTCTCATCCTCGTGCCAAGTGCGCACTTGTTTGCCTATTTTGATTAATTCGAGCAGACGATCTTCTTCGAAATAGGGGCAAATGTATGTTAGTTGGCCTTTGGCAGGAATAATCACCAACATAGATCTTTCACTTGGATACCAGGAAAGTCCAGTGAAATAGTGCATGGTAGTCCCTGCATCAAGGATTAAGGCGACCATGTTATTTTTTTGAAGGAGTTCTTGGGCTTTACTGATGCGCTGCATCCGTTCTTCATGGCTGATGGGGGAGGCCTCGCTTGGAGCTTGCGTATATAGGTTTGCGTTACTCATCAGTGCAGAGATACCGATGGAGCTTTTGATGAAGTCGCGACGTTGAATCATAATCCGGTTTGTTTGAGGCAATTTACAGAATATTCGCCGACTAGGAAAGTGGAATTTTATTGCGTTAAACCGGATTGGAATGTCAAAATTATAGATTATTTAAATCAATTTTGTCAATCGGAAATATGGGCTAAACAAGCTTAATATGTTTATTTTAGGGTATTTATTGTTTGTTTTGTTCGAAATTTTGTCAATTTGTTCTTAAATTATAGTAAGCTTGTGTTTACGATCACTGACAAAAATGAGTAATTTGAATTTCTCATTTTAATATCCTAGTCCATTGAATAAGTCGAAGAAATCTCCTGTTAAAGAATTAAAATCCAAAGTTATTAAGAGCTCTTCGACACAAGAGCGCGTAATGAATCTGTTGTTGTATTTGCTAGAGGCAGAAAAACCAGTTCCTATGCGCAAGTTGGAAGCACTCTATGGCGGCGGGGAGGATTCGGGTGAAGATAAGCGTCGGACAATATTTCGCCATTTGGATATATTATCAGGTTATGGCTTAGAAATTATACGTGGAGACAAGTATGGCATTAAAAAGAAGTCGGAATATTCGCGTACGGAATTTAATTTACATGAAAGCCAGGCTTTGTATTTTGCTGCCCAAGAATCCATTTCAGATGTAGACATGCGTCGGACTATTCAGCAAAAACTCTTGCAGATTTTTCATTCCAATAAGAAGCGACAAAATCTATTGTCGAAGCGCACGATTGATTTGGTCGAGTTTTGTGATAAACAGATTAATCAAAGTAAGCGGAAGTACCAAATGCGTTTATTGAACTACTCGAGTGCGAATCAAGGCACGAAACGAGACCGACTGGTTGTTCCGGTGAGTTTTAGTTTGGAGAACTTGGAGATTTATGCCATTGATTTAGAGGATTTAGACCGTGTTACGCGCCCGAAAGTTTTCAAGTTGGATCGTTGTGAGGGCATCCTGAAATTAAAGGATTTAGCTCCCAAAGAATTGCAGATGCATACGCACAAATTGATGCGGGATCCGTTTGGTTATTTGATTTATGATGAGGCTTTGTTGCACGTGGAGGCTTATTTTAATTTAAAAGCCATGACGATTTTCTTATTGCATTTTCCTTATTTGACAGATCAATTTCAATATTTAGATACCGAGGTTGATAAGCCTTTTTTACTGACGCTCGACATCGTTCGTGTGGAGCCTATTATCGGTGTGTTTAGTGTATTGTTGAATCACATCCGATTTGAAAATTCGGATGCGTTTTTAGCTGCATGGAAAGTGTTTCATCAAGCCAATGTGGAAGAGGGTTTAGCTCGCTTGTTTGCTGATTAGGTTTGTGGGCATGTATCGTTTGACTTTTGCGAATGCCTTTTAGATTCATTAATTTTAAAACTTAGTTCTTAAAATTGCATGTTGAATAAGATATTGGTCGTTGGCGCTGGGTTTAGCGGAGCTGTTATTGCACGAATGCTAGGTGAAAAAGGGTTTCAAGTCGAGATGATCGACAAGCGAAACCACATTGCTGGGAATGCATTTGATTTTCATAATGGGCATAACATATTGGTTCATCAATATGGCCCGCACTTATTTCATACCAATAATCAAGCTGTTTTTGCGTTTTTAAGTCGGTTTACCGAATGGGTGGATTATCAGCACCGGGTTAAAGCAATCCTAGCGGATGGTAGTTTAGTGACTTTACCGGTTAATTTAGATACAAAAGATCACGTAGGCGCGGATAAGGTGGTTGATACCTTTATTCGACCTTATTCTGAGAAAATGTGGGGATTGAAGTTGGAAGAAATTAGTCCCGATATCATCAATCGCGTTCCTATTCGGAATGATCATAATGAATTGTATTTTCCAGATGATCAATTTCAAGCAATGCCGAAAGAAGGCTATACGAAGATGTTTGAAAATCTATTGGATCACCCCAACATTCAAGTAAAGTTGGAGACAGCCTTTGACAAAGGCATGGAGGCCGATTACATGCATGTCTTTAATTCGATGCCCATCGATGAATATTACGATTATTCGCTGGGGTCCTTGCCTTATCGTTCGCTTAAATTTCATCATGTCGATTTGCCTATCCCGCGTATTTTCCCGGTGTGCCAAGTTAATTTTACCAATGATGGACCGTACACGCGGGTTGTGGAATGGAAAAATATACCCAATTCCCCTCAAAACGAACAGTTTACGAGTATAACCTATGAGGAACCATGTTCTTATACGGAAAATAATAATGAACGTTTTTATCCGGTGAAAGACGCAAGTGGCAAAAACCGTGCGCTTTTCCTGCAGTACAAACAAATTGAAAACCCTAAAACTACGTTTATTGGTCGTTTAGGCCAATATGTATACTTGGATATGCACCAAGTTGTCAGTAGTTCCATGGCAATCGCTGAAAAATTTATTAAAGAAAACACC
>JBDLUL010000123.1:0-12774 GCA_039805345.1 Bacteroidota bacterium
GTTGAGATTTCCGACATGATGGGCTCATTGTCGGCATCGATTACCATGAAATCCAAGGCAGGTAATAAGGCGGAATTGACCCCTTCTTCCTGTAGATAGGCTTCGAAAATTTGGGTAGAAAGTAATTCGCCCAAAGCGACCATTTCCTTTTCTTGTTTGACTGTATAAGGAACCGTTGCAATTAAGCTGTCGATGAACGTAAATTCTTTTTCAACAATTGCTTGACCTTTCGCTAAGCCTGCTGGTGTTTGATAAAGTTCCGTTAGAAAAGCATCGTAATGGGCGCGTAAATCAGAAGCTTTGGCTTTGGCCTCCGTTTGATTTAGTGCGATTAGCGATTCTGACATGGATAACAATGCATTCGTGCTCCCTGACAATGCCGATAAGACAACGATTTTAGGTTTTCCATCCTCGGTAATGAGTTGGCGAATCGATTGCATTCTTTCGGGTTTTCCTACGGATGTACCGCCAAATTTCCAAACTTGCATAATAGTATATCTTAATTAATTGCTAACATTTTAATGGCTGTGATAGCAGCCTCATCTCCTTTATTGCCGTGTTTTCCACCTGCACGATCCATGGCTTGCGCTTGGGTATTGGGCGTTAATACGCCAAAAATAACGGGTTTGTTGTATTTCAAACTGACATTTGTAATCCCATCAGCAACGGCTTGGCAGATGAAATCAAAGTGCCGAGTTTCGCCTTGGATGACACAACCTAAACAAATGACCGCGTCGATCTCTGACTTTTCTGCCATTTTTTGAGCGCCTAAACTTAATTCAAAGCTACCAGGAACTTGGACGCTCATGATATGGGATTCTTGAACACCATGTTTCAAAAGCGTGTCATATGCGCCTGTATACAGGGCTCCTGTTACTTCTGTGTTCCATTCTGCGACCACAATGGCGAAACGCTTCTGAGAGACATCAGGTAAGTTGGCAGTACTAAATTCACTTAAGTTTTTTAAGGCAGATGACATGGTAATTGGGCTAAAACAAGAGGGGATAAAAGCTGATGCTCTTATCCCCTCTTGACAATTTCGTAAACTATATTATTCAGAGATAGAGCTTTCTAGGAGCGCCTTGTATTTCTTCGCTGGAATTGCTTCTGCAGCTTCTGGATATTTTTCCGTAATTGCTGTGTAGGTATCCAACGCTTCTTTCGATTGTTTATTTGCTTCGTATGCGTTCGCAAGTTTCAACAAATAACCTGGAGAGAAGAATTTATTCGATTTGTAATCTGCGGCTTTCGTGTAATATTCGATTGCTTCAGGGTATGACTTCTTTTCAGAATAAGCATCGCCAATTAATGAATAAGCACGCGCTTGAACTAATAAATCGCCACTGCTGAAATTTTTCAATTTCTCAATTGCGTTATCGTATTTTCCTTGTTTCAGCAATGTAATACCTAAATATAAGTCAGCTAAGTTTTGTGTGTTGCCACCAAATTCATCCGAAACTTTTGCTAAATCTTTCGATGCGGCAGCTAAGGAATCCGATTCAAATGCGTAAACCGCTTTGTATAATTTCTTTTCACCTTCAGCATCTTGCGTGTTTTGGTACCATTGGAAACCAAAGTAACCTACGATGATTACAACTGCAACAACTGCAGCACCTACGATAGCTGATTTATTTTGTTCGAAAAATCCAGTGACCTTTTCTACTTCATGTTGAAGCGCCTCTGGGCTCTCAATGATTTCAATGGATTCGTTAACGTCTTTCTTCTTTGCCATAAAATTATAATGCTTTGATACTCGAGCTAGTTTATGTTACTAGCCAAAGGACTGCAAAATTATAAAATCTCTTCTATTTTTATCAATTTTAAATGAATCTTTTGCGTTTTATTTTAGAATTTGTTGAGTAAATAGATGTAAATCGTACTTTATCTATTGTAAACCGAGTAAACAGATGGCCTTTAACCGTGCGGATCAATTAACGAAATTGAGTGAACCTTTTGATTTGTGTATCATTGGGGGTGGTGCGACCGGAGCTGGGGCGGCATTGGATGCTTCGCTTCGCGGTTATCGAGTTTTACTAATAGAGAAAGGTGATTTTGCATCTCAGACCTCATCTAAGTCCACTAAATTAGTGCATGGCGGTGTTCGGTATTTGGAGCAGGCATTCAAGAAATTGGATTGGCAACAATTCAAGATGGTTTATAAGGCCTTGCATGAGCGAAGAATTTTATTGCAAAATGCACCGTATTTAGCACATCCGCTGGCATTATTGACTCCTTGTTATACCTGGTTTGATCGCGTTTATTACCGCATAGGCATGTGGGTATATGATCGCATTGCAGGACATACGAATTTAGAACCAAGTCGTGGATTGGGACCCAAGCAAATGCGGGAATTGAGTCCATCATTATCTTTGGATCATGTAAGAGGTGGCGTTTTATATTATGATGGCCAATTGAACGATGCCCGTTATGCGTTAGCAATTTTGCAATCTGCTGAGGCTGCGGGTGCTTGTGTATTGAATTATGCAGAACTTACGAATTTTGTCCATTCGCCAAAGAGTTTAAAAGTCAAGGAGGTTCGCTTTCAAGATGTTATTTCAGGTGATTCTTATCAAATTGCTGTGAAGGCGGTTGTTAATGCAACGGGGCCGTTTACAGATGCCATTCGATCCATGGCCAATCCGAAATTAAGGCCCCGCATGAAGGTCAGTAGGGGAGCACATATCGTTCTTCCAGCTTCATTTTGGCCTGGGGAAACGGCTTTATTGATTCCCAAAACAGACGATGGTCGTGTGATTTTTGTGATTCCTTGGCAGGACTATGTATTGGTGGGGACTACAGATGAACCTGATGCTTTACGCGAAAATCCACCCATATTATCCGAAGAAATCGATTACCTACTTGATTATTTTAATCGCTTTGCAACAGGAAAAGCATCTCGTTCAGATGTATCCGCGACCTTTGTAGGACAGCGACCTTTGCTTCAAGCGGCTTTGGATGCTGCGATGGCATCTGATACGAAATCCTTGGTACGGGATCATGAGGTTGAAGTGGATGGTCGTAGTAAATTAGTGAGCATTATGGGGGGCAAATGGACCACTTACCGGGTGATGGCATCCGATACGCTCGATGTGTTAGAACGAGAAGTGTTCAGTCGATCGCCTCGCGCCTGTATCACTGCGAGTTATCCGTTATCTGGAGGCGAAGAATCGATGCATGAGCAATTTAGAGTAGCATCGAAAGCCTTAGGATTAACTGATGCGACACAACAACATTTATGGGAGACTTATGGATCTAATGGGTTTGCCTTACTACAGGGTGATTTGCAGTTGGTACATCCCGACTTACCCTATATTAATTCAGAAATTGAATATTTGAAACAGCATGAAATGGCAACGTGCTGGGACGATGTATTGATGCGTCGCTGGGGACTTGGATTGAGAAATCAACGGTTAAGTGAGGAAATACAGGGCATAAAAAAAGAGGCTTTCGCCTCTTAATTAATACTCGTCTTCGTTGAAGAAGAAGTCATCCTTGGTTGGATAATCTGGCCAAATTTCTTCGATGCTTTCGAAGGGTTGTCCATCGTCTTCTAACTCTTGTAAGTTTTCAACAACTTCTAATGGGGATCCGGTACGGATCGCGAAGTCAATTAATTCATCTTTGGAAGCTGGCCAAGGCGCATCTTCTAGATAGGAAGCAAGTTCTAATGTCCAATACATATTTTAGGAAATTTTATTATTTCATTTTGATCTGTGTGCAAAAGTAAAATAAAAAAATATTTATGAAAGATTTATTTCTTAAATTTTCGTTAATTATCAAAAAAGCTATTTAACGGCCTATTTAGGCCTATTTTTATGAAAAGAAAATCGAGGCTTGCCGTTGAAGTTTGTGCCTATTCATTGGAATCTTGTATTGTGGCTGATCGTGCGGGTGCGGATCGCGTCGAATTATGTGCATCCCCGCATGATGGTGGCTGTACTCCATCTACGGGTCTTGTCCATGCGGTGTTAGCAGCGACTTCCTTAGAAGTACATGTGATGTTACGCCCACGGGGGGGTGATTTCTGCTATGATGCTTTTGAGAAACAGTCGATGTTGGCAGAAGCAAGTGATCTCGTTCGAGCAGGCGTTCATGGTTTGGTCGTTGGGGCGCTTCTTCCGAATGGCGACTTAGATGTGGAGTTTCTTTTTGCTTTACGGCAGCTAGTTGGTGATATTCCGCTGACCTGCCATCGCGCGATAGACGTGAGTCGGGATCCGGAGCGGGTTATCGAACAATTGATTGAATTGAATTTTCAGCGTATTTTGACTTCAGGTCAAAAAAATAAAGCGCTCGAGGGGATTGAGAACATTGCCCAAATGGTTGTTCAAGCAGCTGGTCGTATTCAAATCATGGCGGGAAGTGGTGTGAATCCCCAGAATTGCCGCCAATTTATCGATGTAGGGGTGGATGCAGTGCATACAAGTGCACGTACCGTACGTGATTCAGCGATGGATTATCGCAGACCAGGCATTTCCATGGGTGGATTAACTGAAGTGTCAGAATTTGAAATAGCTGTAGCGAGCGAAGAACTAATTCGCGCAACAATACAACAAGTACATTTGGATTAGTATAGATCCGTGGTTACCCACTCTTCTTCCGGAAGTCTGTTTAATGCATAAAGTTTCACGGAATTTCGGCGATAGGTTGGCACATCGAATTCAGTTTCACTGATACCTCCATTTGCGTAAACATCCACCATGTAATTGAAGCGTTCTTCATCGTTCATCGGATTACTTGCTGATTCCGTATCCAATGTAATGGTACTGCCCGGTGTAAATTCACGTTGGCCTAATTCATCTGCCGCTTCGTAAGTACCATCCGATGTTTCAAAATAGCCACCAAACTCGTCTCCTTCATGTTCAAATCCTGCTGCGATGACAGTTAGGTACAAGCTATCGCCTAATTCTTCATCTGTAGAGAATCCGAATTTGACCATATCAGCCTGTAAATAAATGCGCTCATTCAAGTAGTTGATGATGATGTTTTGTTCTTTCATCTTCAGCTGATTGCTGCTTCCCGTAGAAACAGTTACCAAGATACGTTTAGCACCTTTGATTTGCTGGGAATTCAATAGTGGGGATGTCAATGCTTCTGCAATAGCATCAAATGCACGATTTTCACCACTTCCGTACGCAGAACTCATCATCGCTTTTCCTGCATTGGTTAATACTTTCTTCACATCCATGAAGTCGGTATTGATATCACCTGGTTTTGCAATCACGTCTACAACCGATTTTACAGCTTTGGCCAAAACGTCGTCTGCTTTTGAGAAAGCTTCTGACATCGGTAGATTTTCGTAATGTTCGGCTAATTTATCATTCATGACCACGATGACCGTGTCACAATATCTTTTTAATGCTTCAACGCCATTTAATGCGTATTGAATCTTGTCGCGACCCTCCCAATTATAAGGTGCTGTCACAACAGCTACTGTCAATAAATTACGTTCACGTGCAATTTCAGCAATCACGGGCGCTGCTCCTGTACCGGTTCCGCCACCCATGCCAGCTGTAATGAAAACCATTTGAGTTTCATTGGATAACATGTGTTGGATTTTTTCCCGACTTTCCAAGGCTGCCAAACGTCCCACCTCTGGATCTGTACCAGCTCCTAACCCTTGTTGGCCTAACTTAATTTTTGTTTGAACCGGATTGGATGCTAAAGCCTGCGAGTCTGTATTGCAAATGACTAAATCGGCACCTTTGATGTCCATCTCCTGCATGTGCTTCACCGCATTGGAGCCGCCCCCTCCGATACCTACTACTTTAATAATTGATTTAAAGGTATTTTCGGGAATCATTTCCATGTCGTGATCGTAAAATGAAGGATTAGTCGTATTCATAAGGGTATAGAAAAAATCAATATGATGCAAAAATAATCAAAATGGTGAGAAATTAATTATTTCCCCAACGCCATTCATTACCTAATTCTAATTCGTGCCGTAAGTTATGTTTAATGAAGAAATCACGCGTGGAGTAAAAGTCTAATTTCTTCGCAGGAATCGTGTTTGTGTTTCCTAATGCATACAAAAGCATCGAAGTATATTTGACATTATTTTCCATTTCTTTTTTGTTCACCAAGCTAAAGGCATCGCAATTTGCATGGTAGCAATCTAATACCGACTTGCTTAGGTTACCTACCGGGTCAGCCGCAGGAATTCCTTCCATTAAAAAGACTTGATGGTCGGAATGCAGCCCTGCTGAGTTATGGATTTCATTCGCAAAACTTGGGTCGATGCCTTTTATTTTATTTCCAATTTCCTTTAATAATGCCAACATTTCATCTCGACCTCCTGCATTAAATCCACGTACATCATTCACCATGTCAAGATTAATCATGTAGACGATTTCATTGACTTCCCCTGTTTTTTTTGCGCGCTCCATGTATGCTTTAGATCCGAGTAGTCCTTCTTCTTCGCCCATGAATGCGACAAATTCGATCGTACGCTTACTCTTTAATCCCAATGCTTTAAATGTGCGGGCAATATCGATAACTGAGAATGAACCTATCCCATTGTCAATAGCCCCCGTTGCTAAGTCCCATGAGTCCAGGTGTCCACCAATGATGATTTTTTCATGGCGTAAATGTCTACTTTCCCCTTTTAAGGTTGCTACAACATTTCGAGCTTTAATCGGTTGGCTTACGTTATGCATTTCAATCATGCTCAATAAACCAGGTTGGTCTACTAACCATTTTCTAATCTCGGTTCCACTTTCTAATGAGATACATACAGCTGGGATAGAAATTAAATTGCCTGTTACGGAAGCTGTCCCTGTTAACAATACTTGCCCTTTTACGGTATTGACAAAAATAACACCTGCTGCTCCGTATTTGATGGCTAAAGCTGTTTTTTCGGAACGGTGTAGGTTTTTACTTCCTTCAGGTGCGTCGATTAAACCAATGTTTGCTAACGCAATTTTCCCTTTAACTAAATCTTTTTTTGCTGCAAAATCGGCATCTAAGCCATTGCCACAATCTATAATTTGGCCTTGAATTTTTGATTCCACTGGCGTTAACGCTAAAGAAACAACGGGAATTTCACGAAAATCATCCGATTTGGGTGGAGCGACGGATAAGGTCACCGTATCGCGCGCCCATGCTTCTACTTGAAAACCTTGGTATTTTGTATCTCGAAATCCATATTTCTTGAATAATTGAAACGCGAACTCTTCTGCTTTTTTCCCGTTTTCACTTCCCGTTAATCGATGCCCGATGGTAGCACATGCTGTTCCCAAACTTGAATATGCCTGTGAGTTTGTATCTACTTCTTCTTTGATGCGCTTGAAGACGGATTCGAATGATTCTTCGCCCACGAGTGGGATGGCACTCGTAAATCCAATCAGTGATAATGCGGTTAAACAGAATAATAAGGTTTTTTTCATAGTAGGTTGGTTAAACAGCGTATGTTACCCTGAAAATTACTCGATTTTGCAGAATTAAACAAGAAGTATTAGGGTAGTGGACAAGGATTTTTCGGGTCAGCTTTTCGCGTCAACCATTTACACCAAAAATCCTTTTCTTTAGCCGGGATTTCCTTGCCTTGATAATAGGATTTGATTCGATCTGTCGCGGCATCCAGCTGATCTTTATCTAAATCAATGAGCACTTCGAGGACAATGCAACGATTGGCAATTTGTGCATCCGTGAGCCCAATTTGCTTTAAGCCAAATTTGATGCCTGCAATACGCTCGGGACTGAATTTTCGTGACCGACTCGAAAATAAGGTGGACATTAAGGTGTTTTCTGCGACTTGTCTCACGGTAACCGAGTCATTTGTTTTTCGGTACGCAGCTAAGTTGTTAATAAAATGATCAAATAACGGATTGTTGTTGTCAAGCATAACTTTTCGAATCAATAGAAATCCTAATTCGGATTCATATTTGTCTTTCGGTAATGCCTCCGTGATTTGTTGGACGATTTCAATATTTTGTATCGTATCTAAGGTCATCCGCGTGAAATTCGCCAACCCGAGCATTTCTTCGAATTCACGAGAGCCTTGTTGGTATTTTTTTAAGGTTGCTTCATCTCGTTTTAGTGGATCAATAGCTTTTTGAAGGGTTGATAAGATTCCATCAACTGTGTTTAATTCATCGCCCATGGTTTGAACATCCCAAGGTTTTCCATCTGGGCCCAGCATGATGAAGCTTGGCGTGGACGGAACATATACTTTTTGTTTTCGTAGAAAGAGTCCATTTTCGCGTTTGCTGATATCGAGTTGATAGGCGAGCACGTTTTTATCTAGGAACTGCTTTATTTTTGGGTTTTTTAAGGTGACATCATACGCCATGCAATGGGAACAATTGGGTAGATAAGCCTCGAAGAATATGGGCTTATTTTCTTTTTTTGCCCGCGCAAAAATGGCATCAAAACTTTCCAGGGGTTTAAACGATGGGTTTTGAGCAAAACTGTTGCTGAAAATGAATGTGCTTAGGATACAGATTAATAGGATTCTCATGCGGATTCTTTTTTTCAAAAATACACTATCCTCCCCAATTTTCCCTATCTAAACTTCGATACGCGATCGCTTCGGATAGATGTTCCGATAAGACGCATTCACTTTCTGCTAAATCTGCGATAGTCCGGGCAACTTTAATAATGCGATCATATGCGCGTGCCGAGAGCGATAATTGGTTCATAGCTGCCTTAAGTCGACTTTCCGATTGTGGATCTAACGTACACATTTCACGGGTCATTGCTCCATCCATCATCGCATTGGTGCTGATGTGAGGAAATTGGGCAAATCGGCTTTCTTGTTTTTGGCGCGCACGAACAACCCGTTCGAAAATGTTGTGACTTGATTCATGTATGGAATGTCTTTGCATTTCTTCAAATTGTATGGGTAAGATTTCGATATGTAAATCAATGCGATCTAATAAAGGCCCTGATATTTTATTTAAATAGCGCTGGACCACTTCGGGCCCACATGTACAATCCTTCGTTGGATGATTGTAATAGCCACATGGACAAGGGTTCATGCTCGCGATAAGCATGAAATTAGCAGGAAATTCGACAGCATAGCGTGCACGTGAAATGTTGACAACCCGATCTTCTAGCGGTTGGCGCATTACCTCCAAGGCATGTTTAGAAAATTCAGGAAGCTCGTCGAGGAATAGAACGCCATGATGCGCTAAGGTAATTTCGCCAGGTTGGGGGTTTGATCCTCCACCGATTAAGGCTGTGGATGAAATGCTATGATGCGGAGAACGAAAGGGCCGTTCAGTTAGTAAGGATTGTTGGACCCCCAACTTTCCAGCGATGGAATGGATGATGGTTGTTTCCATTGCTTCTTGAAGACTTAATGGAGGGAGAATGCTTGGTATACGTTTTGCAAGCATGGTTTTGCCCGCACCAGGTGGACCGATGAGAATTAAGTTGTGGCCTCCAGCGGCAGCGATTTCGATGGCTCGTTTTGCCATTTCTTGTCCGTGAACTTGTGAAAAATCAATCGCATGGATGGAAGTTTTGCGCACTTGGGCTTGAATTTGGGCAGGTTTGTGATAGGTTTTGCCGCGCAGAAATTGGACTGTTTCTTGCAAAGTTTCCATCCCAAAAACCTCCATTTCTTGCACATAAGCCGCTTCATGGGCGTTTTCCAGCGGCACAATAATTTTTCGTATTCCATTTTTACGCGCTTCCATCGCGATAGGCAAAGCGCCTTTGATTGGTCGGATCATGCCATCGAGCGCCAGTTCGCCCATGATGACATATTGGTCTAAAGCTAGCAAATTGATTTGTTCAGACGCTTGGATAACGGATAGGGCAATCGCTAAGTCATAGGCAGAACCCTCTTTTCTGACATTTGCAGGCGCAAGATTTATGACCACCTTCCGGCGTGGGAAAAAGCAGCCCATTTGTTTGATGGAAGACTCGACGCGCAGGATGGCCTCTTTGATGGTGGAGTCAGGGAGACCCACTAAATGACATTTACTTCCTTGCCCTACATGGGTTTCGATGGTAATGAGTGCCGCGTTCACGCCAAAAACGGAACAGCCAAAGGTTTTTGCTAGCATGATTTTTTTTGAACAAAACTAGCTTTTAAACGATGGCCTGCAGCTTAAAGCTGTCCAGTTAGTTGGACATTTTCATTATTTACCAAGAACTTGATTTTTGTTCCAAATGGCAATGCGAAATTATTTGGAATATGGCCTGCAGGGAAATCAAATGCGATGGGATAGTTTGTGCCGGCACAATGTTCAAGGACGAGTTCTTCAACTGTTTTTCCGATTTCCAATTTGGCTTCTGCACAATCGGTAAATCCACCGATGATTAAACCTGATAATTGAGATAAATAACCCGCACGTTTGAGTTGGACTAACATTCTATCAACATGATATAGTCTCTCTCCAATTTCTTCGATAAACAAGATTTTGCCTGCGGGATCGGGGAAGCTTTCCGAACCGATGAGGTGGGTTAATAAAGATAAATTTCCGCCGACCAGTGTACTTTCTGTTTCACCTATTCGATTGGAAAGGTGGGATGGAATTTGAATACGTGTTTCGCCGGTAAATAAAAGTTGATGCAAGGATACTAGTGCATTTTCGCCTCCCTTTTGACAGAAATTATTCGGCATAGGCCCGTGGATGCTTGAAGTGCCGATTTGATCCAGGTGGCATAAAATGGCAGTGATATCTGAAAATCCGACAATCCATTTGGGGTTCTCTTGAAAAGCTGAAAATTCCAATGAGTCTAAAAAACGACTGCTGCCATAACCGCCGCGCAAGGGGAAGATAGCCCGGATGCTTTTATCATCCAGCATGCATTGGAAATCTGCCCGGCGTTGTTCGTCCGTTCCCGCTAGCCCAAAGTGTTTGGCAAGAAAGTTTTCGGCAAATACGACTTCTAGCCCCCAGGATTCCAACACGTCAATTCCCTTTTTCCATTGCTCGGAACTTGGAGGAGATGCTGGAGATACAATAGCTACACGGTCACCTGATTGTAGAAGTTTGGGGGTAATCATTTATCAACGGGTATATATGGACTACAAATATGTCTTATTTTTCTGGGATGCGAAGGGGGTATATCGAACTTAAGCTATATGTTGAGGTAACGTATATGTCCTTGGCGCTGAAGGCATGTGCCTGAATTCAGAAGTTTATAGGAAGACAACTTCTTGAATCACGGTTTTGCCTGCATGTTTATTAATTAATTCAATCATTTTTTGTTTTGCCATGATGAGTTCCTTTTTTAGGGGTGCTGAATCAATTTGAAGGTATAATTTCAGGTTTTTGGCATAAACTTTTGTTGTTCGCGCGGCGATGGGTTTTCCCATGATTTCTGCCCAATTGGCTGCAATCGAAGTTTCATCGAACTGGTTTTGCAGTTTATAGACACGTAAAAGTGATTCAATCGCCTCTTTAAGCGGTTGGCTATCGTTTTTACGGGTGGCGGCACGGGGACCTTTGGGGCTAAAAGGAGAGTCCATGGGTTGAAATTATTGAATACAAATGTACGGTATTTTGGTACTTTAAGGCGTGTAAATAGGTTTAAATTAATTTTTTTTGAAAATTTTTTAAAAAAATAATTCTCAAAAAAGTACCTAATAAAGGGGTCATTTTTGGATAAAATATCAAGATAATACAATAGCGTTGTGAGATGGGTAAGTAATTTGAGTAGGCATGAAAAATGTACTTGTGCAAATTAATTGAGAATTCTATTACTTTTGCCTTTACCGAGAAAAGCTGTGGATGTAAAAACTATGAAAACTACTCCCGCATTTTTCAACAAGTTTTATTAACAAAAAAATAATTCTTTAACCCCAAATTACCAAACTAATGAGTACACAACAACCAAAGCCAGCTGCTAAGCCAGCTGCAACTGAAAAAAAATCAGGTGGAATTTCTGCCGGTTTAATTCTAATTGTTCTTTTTGCCATTGCATTAGCTATTTACAACTTTGTAATGGGAGATCCTTCTCACTTTGAAGGAGGTACTACAGAAGGACACCCACTACCAGGCGATTACTTTGGTGTCGTTTACAAAGGTGGAGTTATCGTGCCAGTTTTGATGACTTGTTTCTTAACTGCATTAACATTCTCAATTGAGCGTTTATTCACAATCGGTAAAGCAAAAGGTACTGGTGATGTGAACGCATTCGTACGTTCGGTACAAGCAGCTTTAGACAAAGATGATGTTGAAGCAGCTTTGAAAGCTTGTGATAAGCAAAAAGGTTCAGTAGGTAACGTTACATTATCTGCTATCAAAAAATACAAAGCGTTAATTTCTGAAACTTCTTTAGACAAGGAGCAAAAATTAGCTGCATTGAGCAAAGAAGTTGAAGAAGCTACTTCATTGGAATTACCAATGTTGGAGAAAAACTTGACTATCATTGCAACATTGGCATCAGTATCTACTTTGATCGGTCTATTAGGAACGGTAGTTGGTATGATCAAGGCCTTTGCTTCATTAGGTAACTCAGGTGGATCTACAGATTCATCAGCGTTAGCAAATGGTATTTCTGAGGCCCTTATCAATACTGCATTAGGTATCGGTACTTCAGCAATCTGTATCATTGCATACAACGTATTTACAGCGAAAATTGATGAGTTAACTTACAGCATTGATGAGATCGGCTTAAGTGTTAACCAAAACTACGCTACACATCACAATTAATATTTGAACTGATTTAGGGGCTTTGCCCTTTCATTCAATTTTATTCACTGTTCAAAAAAATAATTGTTATGCCAAAAGTTAAAGCTAAACGACATAGTGTCTCACTCGACATGACAGCGATGTGTGATGTGGCTTTCCTTCTTTTGACGTTCTTCATGTTAAC
>JBDLUL010000124.1:0-5084 GCA_039805345.1 Bacteroidota bacterium
AATTGCTCAAAACTGATATTGCGAATATCACTATCGTATTGGTTATTCACGATGGCAACTTTCTTCCCTGGAGCTGCCAAAATCGCTTCTTGGCAAATCCGATAAGACGGAAGTAGCGATGAAAATTGCGTACCTGAACCAAAAATAATGACATCCGCTTCATTCAACGCAACATGAGCTTCTTTGGAAATAG
Organism: Bacteroidota bacterium; assembly: GCA_039805345.1. Lineage (GTDB taxonomy): Bacteria > Bacteroidota > Bacteroidia > Cytophagales > Spirosomataceae > Aquirufa. The sequence continues at coordinate 194 of JBDLUL010000124.1, forward strand.
AGGGAACTTTGGCAAGCGCTTCAATCTCAGCAATTGTATAAGACTTCGTATCGTCAAGACTAGCTAAAGCCACCAACGGAAGCAAATAAAATGCTTTTAAGGGCTTATCGCCTTGGTAGTTTACGATGTCTGCTTCATTTTTGAGCAGATTTCCATCGGCATCAAATGCGACTAATTTAGAATCATCTTCCGTGGACACGTTGATTAATTGGGCCGTCAACTGAAACTGATTGGTTAAGTTTCGCAAGGCCAAATTGAAGTCCTTTGACTCCACAAATAAGCCCCCCATAACGATATTCCCCACGCTAAAACCCTTTAATTCTGCGAATTGCTTCGTAAAATCAAGCAGTTGCTTGGCGCCTAGAATAAAATATTGGATGATGAAGGCCTCGGCCCGCTCGTCAAGTTTGAATGGATTGCCTACTAATTTAGCAATGAGATTGGCGGGAGAATTTAGTAATTCATGCGTCTCTTCCTCTGATAATCGATGTTCGAATAAGCGCTTGACATTGCGGTTGGATTCCGTAAAATCGTCAATAATGTAGGTGAAGTTTTTTCTAAAATCAGATGGCCCTAGCATGCCTTGATTGGCACTGCGGATAATCCCGGTGGATAATCCGTCATCATAGCCATTAATCAGAAGACTTAAATTTACGTAGGGAATATCCTTTAAATGCTTAATGATATTTGCATTTCCATTCCCGCCCGTAAAGATTACTACATTCATGCGTTGACTTAATGATATTAAAGTCAAAGTTAACGCTTTAAACGGATTTGCAGATTTGTAACCCTAAAAAAATCACTTAATTGGTCAAGAGGCCTTTATTTAAGTCCTGAATTATTGTAAATTGGTGCGTCAATTGATAAAGCATTGAAAAAAACGCAATACCGATTATTTTCCATTGTCTTGTTACTGGGTTTCTTCAGTACACAGGTGCTTTTAGGCCAAAAGTTTAATGCTTTTACGTTTAGCCAGCTACCTCAAGATTATCAGCTTTATCCACGGGAAAGTGATAACCTAGGGACCATTGCGATTGAAGGAAGTTTAGCATCCAATGAATTTCAATCCTATTCCGTTCGTTTGCTTCGGAATGGTGTGCTTAAAACCTATAAAAAGTCAACGCTACAATTTACCAATGGCACAGCCAAGTTGACAGAATCTTTAAAAATTCCAGCCGAATTAGCTGAGTATGGATTGGAAATATTCGGAATCAAAAATGCCGACTCGACATTAATTGTTCGACGCAGTAATTTGGTTGCGGGGGATGTCTTTTATGTAACGGGACAATCCAATGCTTGGATTGGTTCGATTGATGATTTGGTTTACCAAGGCGAATGGTGTCGATCGTTTGGCTTGGTACAAGGATCTGAAAACTATGGCCCCTATAATCCTTCGGATACGCTTTGGTCATTGGCAACAGGACGTGCGCGAATCGGTCCATTTGCAGCTGAACTAGCTCGCTTGATTTACCAGTCGGAGCAAATACCCATTGCCATCATTAATTCGGCAGCCGGTGGAAGTGGGATTGATTGGCATTTGCAACTCGATGGGAAATTGACGGCACTGGATGGCGGAAACATCATGTATTACAAGGCCGTAAAGTCGAAAACCCTCTCGAAGGTGAAAGCGATTATTTACCGACAAGGTGAGGCTGAGGCGGCGGATTCGAACGTTCCCTATACATGGGGCAGCAAATTCAATAGCCTGATACAAAAATATAAGCGCTTTTTCCCGAGTGCGCAATTTGTCTATAATCCGCAGCTGACCATCTACGAATACCCGAACAAAAACGCGTCGCAATTGCGGGAAGACCAACGAATCATGAGTCGAAATGGTTATGTCAAATCCTTTGCGACCGTTGGGAATGCCGGTGTATTATCCGATCGCCTTCACTACACAAATGCGGGTTACCGTCAAACAGCCAATGAGCTATTCCGTTTAATCTCGAATCAAATTTACAAGCGCCCTTATCCGGTTGAGATTCAGAGTCCCAACATCCAAAAGGCCTATTTTATGTCGGAGACTGAACGAAACAAACTCCACTTGGTATTCGAGGAAGGACAAAACATGCGGGTAACCTTGGATACGACCGTCTTAGATGGAAAAGGAAATACGATTAAAGCCAAATTGGCAAAATATTTCTATTGGGACAAAACGAATATCGGTTCATTCGAGCCGTATATCAGTTCGATTGAGGCCGTTAACAATGAGGTTATCATCACGTTTACGCAAGCTTATTCGGGGAATAGCATTGGTTATTTACCCGACTACCACCGCGATTTTCTTACCGGTGCAAGGGAGTATAATTTTCCGGGTCCTTACCTAAAAAACAGCTTAGGAATGCGCGCATTTGCCTTTTCTAATTTTCCAGTCGTGGTATTGGACAAAGCGAACTTTGATTTTACCTGTTCTCCGAATCCCGGCGAAGACTTTATTCGAATCGATTGGGACAATCAAGCAACAGGAACGCTGGAGGTTTATGACATGTTGGGCAAAAGTATTTATCGAGCGCGCGTAGAGAAACAATACCATACAAGCATCGACGCCTCCCAATGGATCAGTGCAAATTATTTCGTGCAGTTCAAATCAGAGACGGGCAGAACGTACAGTAAACGCCTAGCGATATTACACTAAACTTTCCGCAGGAGCCAGCGTATAACAATGGCCATGATGTTGCATCCCTATTTTGGGGTAATACCCCTCGGCCGCAGGAGCTGCTAAGAGGATAATCTTGGCATTCGGAATCGCTTTTTGCACCTCTCGAATCAACTGTTTCCCGATTCCTTGCTGTTGGTATTTTTCATCCACAGCCAAATCAGACAAATAACTCGTAAAAACAAAGTCGGTCATCACGCGGGCGATCCCAACTAACTGAGCCCCATCATAAGCGCCCACATATGTATTTCCATGCCGAAACATTTGCTCCATGACATCTGCGTCGTATAAAGGACGGCGCTCACCTAAGGTGGACCGACGCAGGATATCGATAAAATCGGATGCAGTCAACGGAGGATTTACATGATAGCTTATGGGCATGACATTCGGAATTAATGAGGTCAAATTTAATTTATTTTCTCATTTCCCTGCATAGAACTTATCTTTGCAAGCAATAAAATCCGCCCCCATGACACAATTATTAAAACCATTAATCGAACAAATTACCAAAGACCCCTTTGTGCATGCCCAATGGCTGAATACGCTTTCCTATATGGAAAATACGGGGGCAAAAAAAATATCGCGATTTGAATCCAAAACGGATGTGAGTTTGCTCATTCTAAAACATGCAGCTGAGGAACATCGCCATGCTTATTATTTGAAGAAGCAGATCTCGAAATTAGCGCCCACAGGATTTGAAAATTATGATGATGCGTGGTTAATCAGCCCACAAACATCCAAATACTATTTAGACATGTTGGACGTTTGGGTTAGTAAATACATTAAAAAGACCTTAGGATTAAGCGGATATGAATTAAAGTGGGCATCTTACTTATTGGTTACCTATGCCATCGAAGTTCGGGCAGATGAATTATATCCCATTTACCAAGATATCCTAACATCCATCCACTCCAAAATTCAAGTGAAATCCATCATCGTTGAGGAGGTAGGCCACTTAAATGAGATGAAGGCACAGTTGGCAGAATTTTCCCCCGATTGGGAAACGCATGCCGCTGTAGCGTGCGACTTAGAAAATAAACTTTTTCAAGCCTGGATTCAGAGCTTGACGCAATTATACCCCTTAAATTAATCGCACATGTTGATGTTTATTCACTCCTTGATTTCGCTTTTGGTATCACCTGCGGATACACTTTTGGTCGGTTCCTATACCCAACAAGGAAATCCGGGAATTGAAATCATCGATACAAAATCCAAACAAGTGCTTGAACGTTTGGCTGTACCACAGGCATCCTACCAATTGATTACGCCAGACCAGCAATACTTATTTTCGGTATCAGAGCTTGTAGGAAATGCGGGGGCCGTGCATGGTTTTAAGAAAAGTAGCAGCGGGAGATGGGAGAAGACAAACCAACAGGTAACGGAAGGAGATGCGCCTTGTCATATCAATTACCGAAAGAAAAGTCAGACAATCTATACGGCGAATTACATGGGAGGAAGTGTATCCGTATTCCAAACATCAAAAGGCGTAATTTCACCCTTAGCGCAAAAAATCGAATTTGCGGGTCGGGGAAAATACCCGCAACAAACCACTCCGCATGCGCACATGGTGGTTTTATCGCAGGATGAACAAACCATGCATATTTCCGATTTAGGTGCCGATCGCGTTTATCATTATCGCGTACAAGCCAATGGCCTCTTGGAAGGAAGTTTAAATTACACGCAATTTCCTGAAGGTACAGGGCCGCGGCATTTTGTTTTCTCGGCTGATGAAAAATTTGTGTACGTGGTGGGCGAATTGAGTGGCACGGTCGATGTGTATGCTGTTCAAGAGGGGAACTGGACACCTGTTCAACGCGAAACGATTGATTTCTCCAAAGGGGATGGCCCGAAGGCAAGTGCCGACATTCACATTTCTCCTAACGGAAAATGGCTCGTCGCATCGAATCGCATTAGCCAAAATTCCTTGATTGTTTTTAAGATTGCGCCTAATGGAAAGTTGGTCTTTAGCCGTGAAGTTGCGGTAGGAAAAGTTCCACGTAATTTCCAGTTTGATGCGTCAGGCAAAAAGATTTTCGTTGCATGTAAAGACGAAAACCGCATTCAGCAATTTTCATTTAATCCAGCAACGGGTGAGCTGTCAGATTTGAACGATGATATTCAGATTAAAAGTCCGGTGGCGCTATTGGACATTAGACCATAGACGTTAGACCTTAGACGGTGGACCTTAGACGTTGGACGATCATGATGATAACCCTAGGCTTTAGCCTGGGGATT
>JBDLUL010000125.1:0-5406 GCA_039805345.1 Bacteroidota bacterium
TAGATGCTTTAAAGCAAGCGATTGATAAAGCAAAGGAATTTGGATTTGACTTAAACGGCGCGGTGATGGCTTCGGATGCGTTCTTCCCATTCCCTGATTGCGTTGAAATTGCTGGAAATGCGGGTATTGTGGCTGTTACGCAACCAGGCGGATCGATAAAGGATCAAGATTCAATCGATTATTGCGATGCGAATGATTTAGCCATGGTCATGACGGGAATTCGTCACTTCAAACATTAGGATTATTCAGTTAAAAACTTTATTTTTAAGGTTAAGAATCAACAATATTTCCGGGCGATTAAAAAGCTCGTTTTAACACACATTAAATTACATTATGTCAGAAGCACAAGATACATCAGCTCAGGATCGGGCAAATTATGGTGCAGATAATATTCAAGTATTAGAGGGTTTAGAGGCAGTTCGTAAGCGTCCTTCCATGTACATCGGTGATACCGGCTTTAAAGGTCTTCATCACTTGATTTGGGAGGTTGTCGATAACTCGATTGATGAGGCGCTAGCCGGTCATTGCGACATGATCAAAGTGACGATCAATACGGATAATTCCATTTTAGTAGAAGATAACGGTCGGGGTATTCCTACAGGAATGCACACGAAGGAGCAGCGTTCTGCCCTCGAGGTAGTGATGACGGTGCTTCACGCCGGGGGTAAATTCGATAAAGATACGTACAAGGTGTCTGGTGGTTTGCACGGTGTGGGTGTTTCTTGTGTGAATGCCTTATCGACGGATTTAAAAGTGACAGTGTATAGCCGTGATGGTAAAATTTACCAACAAGAATACAAGATTGGTGTTCCGCAATATCCGGTTAAAGAAGTAGGAACAACGGATCGTACAGGTACTTCGGTTTTATTTAAACCGGATGAGACCATTTTTACGGTTACTGAATACAAATACGAGACCGTTGCGGGTCGTTTACGTGAATTGTCTTTCTTGAATGCGGGTATTCGTATTCAATTAACGGACATGCGTGAATTAGATGAAAATGGGGTGGCGCAAACGGAAGAATTCTTCTCTGAGGGAGGTCTTCGCGAGTTCGTGACATTTTTAGATTCTACCCGTGAGCCATTGCTTTCTGAGCCTATCTACATGGAAGGCGATAAGAATGGAGTTCCTGTTCAAGTGGCGATGATGTACAATACATCGTATTCTGAAAATGTGGTTTCATATGTGAATAACATTAATACGATTGAAGGTGGGACGCACGTAGCTGGTTTCCGTGGTGCATTGACGCGTACCTTGAAAAACTATGCGGATAAGTCGGGAGCCTTAGAAAAATTGAAAATAGATATCGCGGGGGATGACTTTCGGGAGGGTTTGACAGCGGTTATTTCCGTGAAAGTAGCGGAACCTCAGTTTGAGGGCCAAACAAAAACCAAACTAGGTAATGGCGAGGTTTCTGGTGCGGTTTCTTCTGCCATGTCAGATATGTTAGAGTCGTGGTTAGAGGAGCACCCGAAGGAGGCTCGTCAAATCGTAGCTAAAGTAATTTTAGCCGCGCAAGCGCGTCACGCAGCTCGCAAGGCGCGTGAAATGGTGCAGCGTAAGACCGTTTTGGGTTCGAACTCGTTGCCAGGTAAATTAGCCGATTGCTCGGATTCAGATCCAGAAACCTGCGAGATCTACCTTGTCGAAGGGGACTCAGCGGGTGGTACGGCGAAACAAGGCCGTAACCGGGCTTTCCAAGCGATCTTACCTTTGCGTGGTAAGATTTTGAACGTAGAAAAAGCACAGGAATACCGTATCTACGAGAACGAAGAGATTAAGAATATGATTACGGCGCTCGGCGTTTCATTCGGAAAAGATGGAGACGAGCGTGCGTTGAATATGGATAAATTGCGTTACCACAAGGTGATCATTATGACCGATGCGGACGTTGACGGTAGTCACATTCGTACCTTGATTTTAACGTTCTTCTTCCGTTACATGCGGGAGTTAGTGGATCGTGGCTGTATTTACATCGCGCAACCTCCGTTGTACCAAGTGAAAAAAGGACAGCAGGTGCGTTACGTTTGGACAGAAGATCAACGTACGCAAGCTATTCAAGAATTAGCGGGCGGTGGTAAAGAAGACAACGTAGGCGTGCAGCGTTATAAGGGTCTTGGAGAGATGAATGCGGAGCAATTGTGGGAAACGACGATGAATCCGGAATCCCGTACCTTAAAGCAGGTAACAGTTGAGTCTGCGATTGATGCTGATTTACTATTCTCTATGCTGATGGGAGATGAGGTGGCGCCACGTCGTGACTTTATTGAAAAGAATGCAAAATATGCTAAAGTAGACGTTTAGAATGAATTTTGATTTTAAATCCTATCATTTGCGGGGTATTCATGCGGAAACGCAAGAAGAAAAGCAGGCGATTAATCAGGAATTGAAGGACTTTTACAATTCCTTAACAGAACAGGAAAAGCGATTGTTTAATTTAGAACTTCAGAAATTTTTGGCTACTGAAATGGGTCGTTTGGGTTCTGATTACCAAGCGATCAAAAATCAAATTCCCACCGAATAACATGAGTGAATTAGATAAAATATTGAAACACGATGCGACAAAAGATTCCCTTACCGGGAATCTTTTGTCTTTACTTACGCCTACGAATTGGAAGATTAATCTAATGGCTCCTCGCGAGCAAAAGCGGAAGGTGGATAAGTCGACGCAAAAGTCGAATGACACGATCGCGAAGGCGAAGTTCATCTCTCGTGATTTGTCGTGGTTAAAGTTTGACGAGCGCGTATTAGACCAAGCACGTGATACGTCTAAGTCACTGTTTGATCGACTGAAATTCTTAGCGATTACGGCTTCTAATTTGGATGAGTTCTTTACTATCCGGATGGGATCTTTGTACAATTACATCGATTTAGGGAAGGAAAGAACGGATTATTGCGGATTGCGCGAGGTGCCCTTTAAGCAGGCGATCATTAATGACGCGCAGGAATTTACCCAGGAAAAGCACCGCCTTTTTATGGAGGAAATTTTGCCTTTGTTTCCGGAAAATGGCCTTTTATTAGCTTGTTTAGATGATTTAGAGGCGGATGAGCAGGAAGAAGTAGCGACTTATTTTCAGCGAACGATTTACCCGATGTTAACACCGATGGTGTTTGATCATACGCATACCTTTCCTAGTTTACTGGCTAAGACCCTGATTTTTGGGGTGGTGACTTTAGGGATTTCCGATAAGAAGAAGACCCGAAATGAGCGGGAACAAAAGATTTCTTTCGTTCAAATACCTTTAAATCTGAAGCGTTTCTATGTCATTGAACGGGAAGATAAAGTGCTATTTATTCCGATTGAAGAGATTATTCGCCACCATTTGCAGATTTTATACCGCAATGTGGAGATTGAATCGACCACGCTGTTCCGCATTACGCGGAATGGGGATTTTGATTTAGTGGAGCATGAAGACTCGGATACGGATTTCGTGGATGAGGTGAAGAAGAAAATTAAGGACCGTCGATTAGGACGGGTGACACGGGTAGAGGTGGAAAAATTCCATTCTGATTTCTTGTTGACCGAGATGTTAAAGCGCTGGAATTTAGATCGTTCTGATATTTTTGTCAAGAATTCTATTTTGGATTTTACGTGTTTTTGGCAAATCTTAAAACACGCTGAATTTAAGACGCAAATGGCCGTTAACCCTGCTGTGGTTCCGGCTTTAGGTCTTAAATCGGTGGTGATTGATGATATTTTTGATACCATTAAACGCGGGGATATTTTAATGCACCATCCCTACAACAATTTCGAGCCGGTTATTCAATTATTAGAGCAGGCTGCTGATGATCCTAAGGTCTTAGCGATTAAGATTACCCTCTATCGGATCTCTAAAAATTCCCGCATTGCTAGTGCCCTGTTACGGGCGGCTGAACAGGGGAAACACGTTTCGGTCTTGTTCGAGGTGAAGGCGCGCTTTGATGAGGAAAATAATATCAAAGAGGCGACGAAATTGCAAAAGGCAGGTTGTTTCGTCATTTACGGTATTCCCGGTTTGAAAACGCATACGAAATTATTGCAGGTGATTCGGAATGAAGGCAATTATGTGGTGAGTTATGCCCACCTTTCTTCTGGAAATTACAACGAAGATACCGCCAAATTATATACGGATATTGGCCTTTTAACAACAGACACGCGGATTACGCAAGATATATCGGAATTCTTTAACGTTATCACGGGGCATTCGATGCCTACCCATTACGAACATTTGATTACGGCTCCGCGCGATATGCGGAATCGCTTGATTGAAATGATTGAGAATGAGGTGAAGAACCACCAGGCAGGTTTGCCAGCGGGGATCTGTTGGAAGATTAATTCCTTGCAGGATTTGAAGACGATGGAAGCACTTTACAAGGCTTCACAAGCAGGATTGCCTGTCCTATTAATCGTTCGCGGAATTTGTTGCTTGCGTCCACAACGCAAAGGTTTGTCGGAGAATATCTTTATTAAATCGATTGTTGGAGAGTATTTAGAGCATACGCGTTTGTATTATTTCCATAATTCTGGTGAGCCTAAAATATATGGAGGGAGTGCAGATGTGATGGTGCGAAGCTTTGACAGACGTATAGAATCCTTGTTCGAATTAGTGAACACGCGCGCGAAGAATCTGGCTATCACCATTTTAGATTGGAATCTACGAGATACGAAAAATTCGTATGAGATGCAGGAGGATGGAGCGTATTGGAAGATTGAGAGTGAGGAGCCCTTTGATATTCATACGAAATTTTACGAAATCAAAGACGAGGATTTGGTTGCCGAACTAGCATTTGATAAATTTACTGTTAGCCTAGAAACAAAACTAGAAATGAAATAGGCAGATTACACCAACAAACAACACATGGAAAGATTTACAGGATTGCTCGGTATCGTATTGATTTTGGGCGTATCATTTTTGATGTCAAATAACCGAAAAGCAATCAATTACCGGACAGTAGGTGTAGGGCTTTTACTGCAGGTATTGTTAGCGGTGTTTATTTTGAAAACAGAAGTAGGCCAAAACCTTTTTCAATGGTTAGGTGATTCCATCAATACCCTGTTAGGTCAAGCAGATAAAGGAGCTCAATTTGTGTTCGGATCTTTAGTAAACCGCGATTTAATGATCAAGGCCTTTGGTCCAGGAAATGACTATATTTTCTTCTTCAAAGTAGTTCCTACCATCATTTTTGTCGCTGTTCTAGTGAATATGTTTTACCATTTAGGTGTGCTTCAGCGTGTCGTTTCATTTGTAGGTAAAGGAGTACATTGGCTGATGGGCGTAAGTGGGGCAGAGGCTCTTTCAAACGTGGCATCTACTTTCGTAGGTCAAGTAGAGGCGCAAATCATGATCAAGCCTTACTTGAAAAACATGACGAATTCGGAGCTGATGGCTTCAATGACAGGCTCATTCGCTTGTATAGCGGGGGGTG
>JBDLUL010000126.1:0-14624 GCA_039805345.1 Bacteroidota bacterium
ACGACGGTGCCTAATTTCGTGAGAGGCGCCTTGATTCCCATTTCCTTGCTCTTTCAATTTTTGATTCCATCGGTTGGCTTGATTTACGCTGCCGCTTATGTAGGAGTTTTATGCTTTACTTTGGCCATCTACTCTGTCATTCAGTTGAAAGAAACGTTCGGTAAATCCCTAGACTACACAGAATAATGGCGCTCATCTCGAAGAAGAAAAATCTGTATCGGATTAATCAGCAGCTGAGGCGGTATTTGCATAAATACAACCGGGAGCACGCGATGAATATCAGTTATGCGGATTTGTTACGCTATGATAATGCGATCGTGCTGTATGATAAGAACGAGGTGGATACGCTTTGGGAGACCGTCTTTTATTCGCCAGGAGATCAGGAAGAGGTGTATGAGGCGCTAAAGCAGATCTATGCGGATTTAAAAACGGACGGCAATGAGGAGGTGATCAAGCACTTAGTGATCGATCGCGTGGATTATTGCACCTATGGCAATACACACCCTTTCCGGATTCGGATTGTGAACCGGGTGAATGATAACTTTGATTATTTCTACATTAAAATCGCGGATGCCTCTCGCGTGTATGGCCTAGAATTAGAGCATATTTTATCGCCAAACCGCATCAACTACGTCACCTGCGATAATACACTTGTCGAGGAGCACATTGCCGGTGTGCCTGGCGATGCCTTTCTAAAGCAAGATTTGGAGACGGATTTAGAGTCGCCTATTCGTCTTGCCAAAGAGTTTGTGAAGTTCAACGAGCGCTGTCTAGTACAATTACTAGGTGATATGCACAGCGCTAACTTTGTCATTATTACGACTCCGGATTTTGAGGAGATTTATTACCGGATTCGTCCCATTGACTTTGATCAGCAGTGTTACGAAGGGAAGAAAACGGTGTACCTTCCGCAGTATTTCAAGCAAAATAATGCCCTGATTGAGTTAGGGATGAAGTACATGACGCCGGAATCGGTTTGGCAATACCAGATTGAAGAACGCTCAATGATTTCCTCTCGTTTAAAGTCAGAGAGTCAACGCGTGTACGATTTAATGAACGTGATGGCAAAAGATGAGATCGCGCCGCCTGAAAATGTGGAACAATTGAAAACAGAATTAGCGAAGCATTATGAAGATAATCGCTTTTTGAAGTGCCAAACGATGGGAGAGATCGTATGGTTAAGCCTTGAATTAGTGATGCGCCACTAATTACTTCTTAAAAATGGACCACATCATGAGTCCATATCCCATGAGGAAGCATAAGCCACCAATAGGAGCAACCGCCCCAAAAATTCCGAGGTTAGTCAAGCAGATCAAATACAAAGAACCCGGAAAAATAATGCAACCGGCAAAATGAAAATAGGCCGCTGTCTTCAGGTGTTTATTGCTAAAGTTCATTTGCCAAACTCCTAAGATCAACAACGTAATTCCTCCATACATTTGGTAGCGTGCTGCTGTCTCAAATGTTTCTAGGCGATTAATCTCGCGTAAATAGTCCTTCCACGCGTGTGCCCCAAAAGCGCCTATGGCAACAGAAAGTCCAGCAATAAGTGAGCCGAAAAAGAGCGAGAATTTTTTCATGGAGGAGAGATAAAAAAAGGCCTTGTTTCCAAGGCCTTTCGATTAAGATGCTAAAGAAACTTTCAAATCGTTCAGCTTCCGTTTGATCGAATCATCGATCTGTTGGTCACCTACTTTCAAAATGAATCCACCGATCAGGCTTTCATCAATTTGTTCGATCAATTCTACTTCTTTACCTGTGTAGTCTTTTACGATTTTCGCTACCGTTGCTTTTTGATCTGCTGTTAAAGTAGATGCAGTAGTTACCGTTGCTTTTTGGATTCCTTTGTAATCCGTGTACATCGAGATGAATTCTTTTGCTACAGCAGGAAGAATCTTCTCGCGGTTTTTGTTCGTGATGATCACGAAGATACCGTAGGTAACTGGATTGAATTTATCCTTGAATAGCTTCGCTAGGATCGCTAATTTCGTATAATGCTTAATGATTGGGCTCTTTAGCGCTAACACTAATTCGTGACTGGCGTCGCAAGTTTCTGCGAAATCAATCATGTCTTTAGCTACTGCCTCTACCGCGTTCTTTTCGATCGCGAAGTCTAGCAGGGATTTAGCGTAACGGTGAGCTACAATTAATTCTGACATGGTCTATGCGATTAAGATAATTTAACGTCAGCCATCCACTCAGTCACTAATTTTTCCTGAGCTGCTTTGTCTTTTAATTGGCTTTTTAACACTTTCTCCGCTAAGTCTAACGAAAGAGAAGCCGCTTCCTTGCGGATCGCTGCTACAGCACTTGCTTTCTCTTGTTCGAATGCCACGCGCGCTTTTTCGATTTCTTGGTTAGCGGCTGTTTGTGCATCTAATTTAGCTTGAGAGATCATCGCATCGGATGCCTCTTTCGCTTGCTTGATCAACGCATCACGTTCAGCACGCGCTGAAGTGATTAATTGCTCATTACCTGCTTTCAATTCGGCCATTTCAGCACGTGTTGTTTCAGATAATTTGATCGCCTCGTCGATCGATTGCTCGCGCTCAGCTAACGATTGAATGATTGGTTTCCAAGCAAATTTGGCTAAAAGGAAGAATAAGATTCCAAAGACAATTAGTTGCCAGAAGATAAGTCCAAAGTCTGGGGTGATTAACTCCATAGTATGTTAATTTTTTTGTAAATCGTGTCAAAAAACGCAATTTGGTACCTAATGTAAACCAAATTGCGTTTTAAATGGGGTAGAATCGGATGCAAAGGCTAACCCTTTGGAGATTCTGATTGGTATCTTATTTCAAAGTTACCAATAGACAAATTACAGCAGCGAATAACGCAACCGCCTCAACGAAGGCAGCAACGATTAACATCGCACCCTGAATTTTTCCAGACGCTTCTGGTTGACGAGCGATAGCTTCCATTGCAGAACCACCGATACGACCGATACCCATTCCAGCTCCTAAAGCAGCTAAACCAGCACCAATACCTGCAAGACCAAGACCTACAGAAACTTCTAATAAAATCGATAAAATAGACATACGATTTGGGTTTATATAAATTAAAAAAAATACAAATTATTAATGATGATGCTCTTCAACCGCCGCTCCGATGTAAGTTGAAACCAACATCGTAAAGATAAACGCCTGAATAAATGCAACAATCAGCTCAATCACGTTCATGAATAGCGAGAAAGGAACTACCGCTAGGCCCAATGCCGCATTTTCAAAAATGAAAATCAAGGAAACTAAACTCAATAAAATAATGTGACCTGCCGTAATGTTTGCGAACAAACGAACCATTAACGAGAATGGCTTCATAAAAATACCGACAATCTCTACGGGAGTTAAAATCACCAACATCCATTTAGGGACACCTGGCATGGCAAAAATATGTGTCCAATACGTCGAACGACCATTGAAGTTCGTTACAAAGAATGCAATGATTGCTAATACCAAAGTAACCGCAATGTTTCCTGTTAAGTTGGCGCCTCCTGGAACCAAGCCCAACATATTATTGAACCAGATAAAGAAGAAGACAGTCAATAAATATGGCATAAAACGACGGTAGTGTTTTTCGCCAATGTTGTTTTTTGCGATTTCATCACGAACAAAGATGATAATCGGTTCGAACATCGATTGAATGCCTTTGGGCGCGCGGTGCGGGTTTTCTTTGTAACGCTTTCCGATTCCGATGAAGATTGTCAGCAACAAAATAGCTGACAACATTAATGAAGCAACGTTTTTTGTAATCGAGAAATCGTATACTTTTTCGCCGTTCTCCGCGTGAATTTTACCATGTGCTAACACGAAACCATGGTAAGGGATTTCTTCGTGGTGTTCGTTTTTGAAATTCGAAGAAGAAAATACTTGAACTCCTTGTGAAGCTGTGTAAACGATGCAAGGCAACGGTAACGTTGCGTGAAAATGGCCAATCGTAAAGAAATGCCAATCGTGCTCATCCGCAATGTGGTGTAAGATTAATTTACCTGGATCGAATTTCGCTGATTCTGCCTCATGTGCTGTAGGAGCTGCTGCATGAGCCGCCGTATCCGCATGCGCTTGAGTCGAATCGTGGGATGCCGCTTCTTCATTTGCAAGCAGCGCAAAGCTTGAAAAACTGAATAATAATCCGAGGATTATATTTGAAAAGTACATTTTCTTTAAAAAAGTCTTAAACGGCATCGTAATTCTTGCTTTTACTTAATTGTTTGATGTTGGTTTGTTAATTCGTTGATTAACTGAGTTTTGGGCAGAAAAAAAAGAAAAATTTATTCAGTCTTTTCTAAAAACGTCGCAAGTTACGAAGCAACCCAATTATTTCAAAATTTGCGCTACATAAATAGAGTACAAAAAAGTTGATTACGAATAAGAATATTTCTGGGGTACCTGAATATGCGAAAAAACCGATGAAAGAAAGGCTTAAAACAAAGCGTATGGTTAAATTGATCATCTGAAACTGAATGAATTTTTCTTTTCCATCTTTTAGTCCAATTTGGGCAATACTGAAAGTTAAGTACGATTGAAATGCCAAAAACGCAAAGATGAATGTAACATCGGGGTGCAATAGATTCCCCCAAGGGCTGATGTGTACCAGAAATAGTAGCCCTGCAAAGGCGATGTAAAACAAAATCAACTCTTTCATAGCGGCAAATATCACTAGAATTTTGGAAATTCCTGATTTCATGATTTACTTTGTGCCCTCATTCAGTCGCTGTGAAGCATTGAATTATAAAGAAGAAGGGAGAGACTAGGCTCATTGATCTTCTGGCAACCCGTCATAATTTGACCCCGGTGCTAATTCCTACCCCAGGCGTTTGTCTGTTTAGGGAAATATAAAGTTTTGATGATGCAAGCAGAATTTAGACACTATCACTATCCCCATACTTTTGTATTAGAAAGCGGCGCGTCGCTTCCTGAAATTGATTTGGCTTACCAAACCTGGGGTCAAATGAATGCAGCAGGCGATAATGTGATTTGGATTTGCCATGCGTTTACGGGAAGTCAGGATGTCGCCGACTGGTGGCAAGGGCTTGTGGGACCGGGTAAATTGTTCAATCCAGAGAATAATTTCATCGTTTGTGCCAATATTTTAGGGTCGCATTATGGGTCTACAGGACCCTTATCCACGAATCCGCTAACTGGTGAACCTTATTTTCATACATTTCCGGATGTGACGATTCGAGATGTCGTTCATGCTTTTGAATTGCTTCGTCAAGATTTAGGAATTCATACCATCAAGACCTGCATCGGTGGGTCGATGGGCGGCCAGCAAGCCGTTGAATGGGGGATTATTAATCCAGACTTAATTCAGAATTTGATATTAGTGGCGACGAATGCGGTGCATTCACCTTGGGGCGTGGCATTTAATGAGTCCCAACGGATGGCTATTGAACTTGATAAATCGTGGCAAGAATCCCACCCTAAAGCGGGTATTGAAGGGATGAAAGCAGCGCGTTCTATGGCTTTGATTTCGTATCGCAACTACGAAACTTACCAAATTACGCAAGCGCGTCAGGATCACTCGTTAGAGAAAACCTTGCGTGCGGTTTCTTATCAGCGCTATCAAGGCGAGAAATTGGCCCAGCGTTTTAATGCGTACTCGTATTATATTCTTTCTAATATGATGGATTCGCAAGATGTGGGACGAAATCGTGGAGGTATTGTACCTGCGTTGAAGCAAATCCAGTCTAACACCTTGGTCATTGGGATTAAATCTGATGCCTTGTTTCCCATCGTTGAGCAGGAATTTTTAGCCAAACATATTCCGGGTGCTTCTTTTCAAGTGATAGATTCCTTGTATGGGCACGACGGTTTTCTAATTGAAAGTGGTTTGATGACCAAGGCGATTCGTCTCTGGCAGAAATTACAGTTGTTGGAAGTGAATCCGATGGCCGAGTTCTTTCGGGAGTTAGAACGATTGTAGCCCTAGGCTTCAGCCTAGGGATCCCCAGGTTAAAACCTGGGGTTAAACATGTCATTTCTGTGTCTTTTTTCTACCTTTAAACCATGGATTTCAAAAACAAAATTGTCTGGATCACAGGTGCCTCCTCGGGAATTGGCGAGGCTTTAGCCTATGAATTTGCCTCAAATGGAGCTAATCTGGTTTTATCTGCGCGCAGAGAAGCCGAATTGCAGCGCGTTGCTCAGGTTTGTGAGTCACATGGGGGTAGCGTTTTAGTCTTGCCCTTTGACATGGTGGACCTACCTTCTCATGCGAAGCAAATAGAGACAGTCATTCAAACATTTGGTCGCATCGATGTCCTCGTTTTGAATGCTGGCGTAAGCCAAAGATCATTCGTCTTGGATACGCAATTTGATGTTTACCGCCGCTTATTTGAAATCAATTTCTTTTCGATTGTTCATTTGGTCCAACAAGTTATTCCTGTTTTTCAAAAGCAGCATGCGGGTATTTTTGTGCCGATTGCCTCTGTGGCAGGTCGGATTTCAACTCCTAGAAGGGCGGCATATGGTGCATCTAAGCATGCATTGATTGGCTTTTTTGATTCTGTTCGAGCAGAATTGCATGGGCATGGCATTCAAGTAAGCACCATTTTGCCTGGGTATATTCGCACCGAGATTTCATTGCACGCTATGAACGAACATGGGGAAAAATATGGCAAAATGGATCCTAATCAGGCCAAAGGGCTAGATCCAGCGATCGCAGCACAAAAGATTGTTCTGGCCGTGGCGCAAGGGAAAAACGAGTTTTTTGTCGGAGGGGCCTTGGAGCGTTTTGGCTTAATCGTTAAGCAATTGGCGCCAAGAATCATGCCTTGGATGCTACGAAAAATTAAAAATACCTAAGCAGTCTGTTTGCGTTCATGAAAGAAGAGCATAAATAGCACCAATACCAAGGCCGCAATTCCTGCTGGAACCATCCAGACGGATTGCCAATCATGTATGCCATTTGAGGTGTACATATCCAAAACAATGCCGGAAAGTTTAGACCCAATCCCCATTCCTACTCCGTAGGTAGCGAGTGTAATTAAGCCCTGCGCTGAATTTTTGATGTGCGGACCCGCTTTTTGGTCGGTGTAGATCTGTCCCGTCACGAAGAAGAAATCGTAGCAGACGCCATGCAAGATAATTCCAATGTACAAGATCCATTCACTCGATAAACCGTCTCCGTAACCGAAACAAATGAAGCGAATAATCCAAGCGATCAAGCCGACAATGAGCATTTTTTTGACTCCTAAGCGGGTAAATGCAAAAGGGATCAATAACATGAAGATAACTTCAGACGCCTGACCCAAGGACATTTTGTTTTCTACATTGCTCATGTGTGCATCCGTTAAGGATGGGTTGGCCATCGCGTAATAAAAAGAAAGCGGAATGCAGATGAGAATGGATGAAATAAAGAAGATAAGAAATGATCGGTCCTTGAATAATTTTAAGGCATCAAGGCCAACAATTTGTGCGATGGAAGCGTCTTTGTCGGCTTTAGGGGGTGTGTCCGGTAAGAAAAAGGCGTAGATTCCTAAGGCAAATGAACTGTACATTGCAATGTGAAATATGGCAACATTATCTCCTAAGGCATAAAATCCGATAATATTGGTCACCACAATCCAGGCGACTGTGCCGGTTACCCGAATGTTGGCAAATTCTTTCTCTGGATTTTGCATTTGCTTCATCGCGATGGAATTTGACAAAGCTAAGTTAGGAGCGAAGCAGAGCGTGTAGGCTAATATGTACCAAAAGAAAACCTCAGGATCCGTCGTTTGACTTAATAAATACAAGAGTCCACCACCAATGATGTTTAATACCCCCATCACTTTCTGCGCGGCGAAAAAGCGGTCGGCAATTAATCCGACGAAAAATGGAGCAACGAGTGATGCTAAGGCGAAGGTGAGGTAAGCATTGCCCACTTGGTCGCCCGTGGCGTGCAACGTGCTTAGTAAATATTTACTCATTTGACCGTACCAGGCTCCCCATCCGAAGAACATCAGGAACATCATTGTCATGAGTTGAATTTTAGTCGAATTTTTCATCATTATAGGTTTCTTGCGGGTCAAAAATACGAATTTGAAAGAAATATCAAATTTTAAGAAAATATATTTTTGAAGCTTTTGGGATGATTTTGGAAAGGTAAAATCCAATAATTCTCCTATTTTTTCAAAGAATGGGTCAAAATGGAATCCTATTTTTTTGATTTTTGCAAAAATGTCATTTTATGCCCTCAAAACGCAACTTAGCATGGTTTTGGTTGCCAAGGCTAAGTATTTGATTTTCAGTAATATTTATCCGTTTTTTGATGAAAATTTGAAAGGCAGGTAGCCCGGAGCATTTATTATACCATGAATTTAGCGAGTGTTTTATTAATTTCAGGAAGACCCACGGGTTCGTTTCAAGGTTCGATGACCTTGTTCTTGGTGCTATTTTCATTTATTGCTTTGGCTTTAATCGGAGTGGGGGTAATTCTTTACCAAAAGCGGAAGGAATGGATTGCGCATTCAAAAATGACCTATGGCAAAATCGTAGAAATTTCGAAGCGCTATGCCCGCGATGATCATTCTGGTCGATTCCCTATTTATTTTCCGATCGTCTCTTACCATGTAAATGGAAGCGAGTTTCGTCGGGAGGCTGATAAAGGATTAGCGAAAAATTGTGAGGTTGGTCAGGAAGTTCCAGTTCGCTACCTGACTGAAAATCCGTACGAGGCTTCGTTGAATGAATCGACAATTCCTGTATTGAACCCAACAGTCTTTTTTGTGTTGGGGATATTGATGCTACTTAGCTCGATTGCGTTGTCTTTGTTACATAAATAGCTATTGGACGTTAGACGGGGGACGTTTGACATTGGATTTTTTGTGCAGACGCGATACTTCGCGTCTTTTTTTGTGCGTTCCCGTGGTCTAATCGGCGCGAAGTATCGCACCTCATGTGCCTAACGTCTAACGTCTAAAGACTACCACCCATCATCTTTTTTAGGTTTGATGTTCGCCGGGTTTTTTTTGGCGGGTGCAGGGGCCACTTTGGTACTTGTAGCTGCGCTTCCTTTGAGGTTTACATCTAAATCCACTCGGCTGAATACCCGAGTTACGATTTTCCATTCACCATTGACTTGCAATAGGCTCAAAAGGTCGATGTATTTGAAGTCGGCGAATTGCAATTCAGCTGCTACTAAACCTGAAATTCCAGCATACGAATAACTAATTAATTTAGTTGTTGCTTTTACGCCGCCTGCTGGTGTTTTAGAAATAAATGTTTTGATTGGGAAGTCTTGAATCTTTCCTGTGCTTGCGTTCACGGTACGTAAAATCGCGGAGGAATGAAATGCCTTGCCGAGTTTTGCTGTGTCGCCTGTCGTTAAGCCTTCGAAATAGTTATTGACTGTTGCTTTGATTGCCTCATCTGTACTTTGGCCAAAGGCAAGCGTGCTCGTCAAAAGAAGGCAGATGCTTAGTGTGATGATTTTTTTCATAGTTGTTTGATTTAGTTGCCTCCAAGGACAAATTCTGTTGGCAATGGTTCACCTTTCATGAACCACTTAGCCTTTTCTGGATATAAAATAGACTGAACTATATTGACGCGTCCTAATGCATGGTTTGCCATATTGCCTAAAATGATAATGGCTGAGTTGTCTTTCGGATTGTGTAAGTAATAGTTTTTGAATCCATGCCACCATCCTGTGTGGTAAGTTAGCCACTCGCCATTATCCAATTGTGCAAGGCGCCAACCGAACCCATAGTTTTTAGCTAATACTTTCGGGGAAGTATGTTGTGGCGTGAATGCTTCTTCTAATGTAGTGAATTTCACAAGCTTTTCCTCATTCAGTGCGACGTCCCAGTGGTACAAATCTTCTACCGTCGAATAAATTCCTTTATCTCCTGTTACGCCGTCTAAGTGATTGAATTCCGACACGACGGGTCCACCGCGGCGGGGTACATATCCTGTAGCAGCCGTGCGCAACATTTCGGGGTGCATGGGATCGTAGATAAATGACTCCGACATGCCTGCGGGTTCGAATAGATTCTTTTTGGCATATTCTCTGAAATTCATGCCACTGAGTTTCTCGACGATGTAGGCGAGCAACATGTAGTTGGTATTGTTGTAGCTGAATTTGGCATTAGGTCTGTAGTCGATATGCGGTTTCAAGCGAATCATCATTTCGACAACTTTTTGATTCGTTAAGGGGATTTTTTTATCGTAGACTTTGTCCATGTTGTAGGCATAGTCCGATAAGCCTGAGCGATGCGTCAATAAACTCCGGATTGTTAGGCTTGAATCATAAGGGAAACCAGGTATATGTTTGTAGATGGCATCATCATAATTCAATAAACCTTTTTCGTGCAATTGCATAATAGCAACGGCAGTAAACTGTTTGGATACAGAAGCTAATTGAAAGTGTGTATGCGTATTGATGTTGCTTTTTGTAAAGTAATTGGCATAGCCGAAACCTTTCTTGTAGATGATCTTCCCATATTGGGAAACGAGGACGGCGCCATTGAATCCAGATTTTGCTTGAAGCTTCGAAAAGAAGGTGTCAAGTTTGATGGATTTCTGTTTGGCAATTTCGGGATTAAATAAATTGGCTAGGCTGTCATTGCGTTTCTCGATGTTTGTTTTTACATGAAAGAAACTTTTTGTCGGGTGCGAGGTAATGAGTAAGCCAATGAGCGTGCAGAATGTTAATGCGCCAATAATCTTAGGGCCTTTGGGTAATTTCAACATGTATTGGATAAAGCGGTTCATTTCAAAGCAATTTACTGTAATTCGTGTTTTTAATCAAGCGTGGATTCATCTTTATTTAGGTTGATTGCTTACATTCGGGGATTCAAATGGAAATTCCTATGAAATATGTATTCATCTTCTTAATTCGTCTTTACCAAGGATTGATCTCACCCTTCTTGCCAAATGCTTGTCGGTATCAGCCTACATGTTCAGAATACGCCAAACAAGCATTCATTAAATACGGATTTTTAAAGGGGTTTCGATTAACGGTGAAGCGCATCTCATCCTGTCATCCATGGGGCGGAAGTGGTTATGATCCATTGCCCTAATTTTGAGATACAGCATAGCACTGTCCAAAATATACAATTAATTGGATTATTCCGTTTTGTGTTAATTTCTTCACAGGTAATTCCTTACCGATAAATAATTTGATTTTTTTTGAAAAAAAATTCTATTGAAAAAATACAATCGCTTTTATGCTGTTTTGAGCACTTTTAGGGCTTGAATATACCGAACAGCATCTATATGGGTATAAATTAGATTATTTCGTGAATCTGTCCTACACTGTGCTACTTTTCAAGAAATTCTAATTTTCGTCCAATTTGTGTGCCCCGTTTCCTTGATTCATTAATTAAAATCATTTTTTTATTCAATTTATTCTTCCTTTTTTTGCCTTGGTTTTGAAATTAGCCTTAGACTCTAAACGTTTACGTAGCTGTTTTTGGTTGAAACAAAATCACAAAGAATCATTAATCATTTTTAACCCTTAATTTTTCACTTATGATTCATTCTTACAAAAGAGTGGGTCGCCTTGTGCGATCAGGTGTAAGTAACCTAGGCTTTAAACAAGCTTTTAGTGTTGCTGTTGCACTATTAATTTCCTTGGGTGCTTTTGCTCAAGATGTAGTAACTGGAAAAGTAACTGATGCTGCTGACGGCTCAGGAATCCCAGGTGTTTCTGTAGCTGTTAAAGGTACTACGCGTGGTGCTCAAACAGATGCAAATGGTACTTATAAAGTTAATGCTGGGTCGAACGCGACGTTGGTATTCTCTTTTGTAGGCTATTCAACTAAAGAAGTAGCAGTAGGTTCTAAATCTGTTGTGAACGTTTCTTTAGCTGCTGACAACAAATCTTTGGAAGAAGTAGTTGTTGTAGGTTACGGTACGCAAAAGCGTAAAGAAATTTCAGGAACAGTAACTAGCTTAGGTTCTCGTGATTTCAACGCCGGTGTTGTAACGAACCCATTAGCTGCTGCGCAAGGTAAAGTTGCTGGTTTGGTTATCACACAGGCTTCTGGTGATCCAAATGCTCGTCCAACGGTACGTTTACGTGGTACAGGTTCATTGAACGCAGGTTCTGAGCCATTATACGTAATCGACGGTGTGATTGGTGCACCTATCGAAAACATTGCTCCAGAAGATATCTTATCTATGGACGTGTTACGTGATGCATCTTCTGCTGCGATCTACGGTTCTCGTGGAGCGAACGGTGTTATCTTGATCAACACAAAACGTGGTAAATCAGGTACTCCTACAGTAGATTATTCAGCTTATGCTGGTTCTGAGTCGATTTCTCAACGTCCTGAATTATTAACAGGTGCTGAATTTCGTGCTGCTGCTGCTAAATACGGTCAAAAATTTGACGATTTAGGAGCTAACACAGATTGGTTAGATGTAATTACACAAACAGCTATCTCACAAAACCACAACGTGGGTGTGTCAGGTGGTTCTGAAAATGTATCTTACCGTGCATCTGTTGGTTATTTAGATCAAACAGGTACATTGAAAGGTTCAGGTAAAGATCGTTTAACAGGTCGTTTGAACTTAGATGCGAAAGCAATCGATGGTAAATTGGCGATGAAAGTAAATATGTCTGCTTCTCAAACGAACAACCAATTTACAGATAACCGTGCAGTAGGTTTCGCAATGAACATGCGTCCTACAGATCCTGTGTACAATGCAGATGGAACTTATTTCCAAATCCCAGGTACATTCGCAAACTTTAACCCATTAGCTACTATTGAAAGCAAATCAAACAAACAACGTTTGCACGATTTCTTATTCAATGCTTCTGCTGGTTATACAATCTTAGATGGTTTAGTATTTAACGTATCAGGAACTTTGCGTACGCAAACGGCTGATGGTTCTTACTTCGCGAAATCTACTCCAGGTAACTTATTAGCTACTGTAGGTGGTAACGCTGCAAACCGTCAATTGAACTCTATTACAGATAAGCAATTAGAAACTACGTTGAACTACTCTAAGAAGTTGAATGATGTTTCTACTTTGAACGTATTAGCTGGTTACACATACCAAGATGTAGTTGCTGATGGCTTTGCTGCTGGAAACAACAACTTCTTGACTGATGCTTTCGAAGCGAACAACTTAGGTTCTGGTTTAGGTATCCGTACCAACCCTAGCTTATTAGGTTCTTACAAGAATGAGTACAAATTGGTTTCATTCTTAGCACGTGCTCAATATTCATTATTGAACAAGTATTTCGCAACTGTTAACGTTCGTCGTGACGGTTCTACGAAATTTGGTGATAACAACAAGTGGGGTGTGTTCCCTTCAGTTTCAGTTGGTTGGGCATTATCTGAGGAGGCTTTCTTGAAAGGTAACTCGACAATCGATAACTTGAAATTGCGTGTTAGCTGGGGACAAACTGGTAACTCGGAAGGTATCCGTCCGTTGTTATCTAAGTCATTCTACGGAGCTTCAGGTTCTTACTTTGATGGTGCTGCAAACGATTTCTTGCCTGCATACTCAATCCAATCTAACCCGAACCCTAACTTGAAATGGGAGATTAACGAAAACTACGGTGGTGGTATCGACTTCTCTTTATTAAAAGGTAAATTGACTGGTAACTTGGATGTTTATACTCGTACAACAAAAGATTTGTTATACACAGTAAACGTACCACAAGAGAAAGGTTATGTATACCCAACAATGTTGGCTAACATCGGTTCGATGAAAAACCAAGGGGTTGAGTTATCATTAACTTACCAAATCTTAGAGAGCACTGATTGGAACATCGCTACGACGTTAGCTGCTTCATTCAACAAAAACGAAATCGTTTCATTGAAAAATGATTCATTCGCAGCTCCAGACCAAGTATTCTTGTCTACTTCTTTAGGTTCATTCATCCGTGGTACATCTGCTGTTAACTTCTCAGTATTACAAGCAGGTCACCCAGTAGGAGAATTCTATGGTGCTAAAATCGCTAAAATCGAAAACGGTAAATACGTATTCCAAGATTTGAACGGAGATGGTGTTGTAGATCCTAACGCTGCTGACCGTACGTATATTGGAAATCCAAACCCAACTTTCGTTGGTGGTTTGACTACAAACATCCGTTACAAAGCGTTTGACTTGCAATTCCAATTGACTAGCCAATTAGGTGCTAAAATCGTTAACACGAACGCATTATTATTAGGTCGTCAAGATGGTCGTTTAGCTGAATCAGGTGCATTGAAATCTGCATTGACTTCAATCATCAACGATGAGCGTACAATCCCTATGGATTACTATGTTGAGTCAGGTGATTTCTTACGTATCAATAACGCTTCATTCGGTTACACATTACCAGTGAAAGGCGTGTTCAAGCGTGCTCGTATCTACGTAGCAGGTAACAACTTAGCTGTATTTACTAAATACACAGGTGTTGATCCAGAGATTAGCCAAAACTTAGCAATTGGTTCTGCTGCTCCGGGTATTGACGTTCGTGAGACTTACTACAAAACTCGTGCGATTACTGCGGGTGTAAATCTTTCGTTCTAATCAAACAAAATCGTATTCAATTAGTTAAATAATCGAATAAATAAATTATTAATAAAATGAAAAAATATATCTATAAAGTACTTTCAGTAGGTGTTTTCGCTTCGTTAGCCCTATCGTCTTGTACAGATTTAACTGAGCCAGTTTACGATGCGATCCCAGCGGATCAATTCTTGA
>JBDLUL010000127.1:0-3739 GCA_039805345.1 Bacteroidota bacterium
GCTAGAAGCTTGCCGGTAGGCAATGTAAATACGTATATTTTCCGCGATCGTTTGTTGGACCCCCACCTGATAACCGCTCATGCCTAAGATTCCATTAAATTGAATGTCATCTTTCAAATCCATGAATCGATTGTTGACCCATTGATTTCCATGAAGCAATTGCGCAATCTGTAAAATTCCGGAAGCTTGAATATGCAAGCCTTTGTAGAGTTTTTGTGTGTACTGAAGGGATGGACTTATTCCGATGTAATCTGTTTGGTAACTATAGGATACATTGGCAGCATCTCCTACCGCATTGTATTGATTGATATTCAACTCTACTCCCCATTGAATTTTACCCAGGAGCTTAGCTAATGTCGGGTGTTGATTGAAGAAAATTACCTTGGGGCTTGATTTTAATAACAAGGCTGTCGTATCGACTAATTTTCGCTGGTATTGGACGGAATAAATGTTTCCAGAACCTTTTTTTATACCTGTGATAGTATTGCCCGAATTGTTTTTAAAATCAAAAGCTGTAAGATTAGTACCAGCTTGAAAGCTCCATTGTTGAGCTGTAGCGGTATAGGAAACGAGAAGAA
Source organism: Bacteroidota bacterium (assembly GCA_039805345.1). Taxonomy (GTDB): domain Bacteria; phylum Bacteroidota; class Bacteroidia; order Cytophagales; family Spirosomataceae; genus Aquirufa. The sequence continues at coordinate 579 of JBDLUL010000127.1, forward strand.
AAAACAGCCATATAGCTAATTTTCCCTTCATCGCCTTGGCGATTAGGTGTGCAAACATATTTTATTAGAACTAGATTATACTGCAAAGTAGGAAATTCAAACGGGAATAAATATTAGAAAACTGATAATCTGTTGCTTTATGCAGATGCATTGCGTTATTTTAAAGAAAAGATGCGATTATGAGAATAACAAGAGTGGCCAACTACCAGGAATTGAGTGCATTAGCAGCGAAACATATAATTGAAGAAGTTAAAGCGAAACCCAATTTGCTATTTTGTGCAGCTACGGGAGGTTCTCCTACAGGTATGTATGCAGAAATGCAAAAGGAGAAAGATGTATTTAGTCAAATGCGTGTCATCAAAATGGATGAATGGGGGATTATTCCTACTTCACATCCTGATTCATGTGAATCCTATCTGCAAAAACATTTATTGAGTCCCTTGGAAATTCCCCAAGACCGTTATGTGACATTTGACCCGAATTCGAAGGCGGCTGAGGCTGAAATACAACGCATCGAATCCTATATTCAATTGAATAGTCCCATGGACATTTGTATCCTCGGTTTGGGTAAAAATGGACACATTGCCTTCAATGAACCTGCCGAATTTTTGCAGCCTGGTTTTCACAAGGCAACATTAGCTGAATCAACGATTCAACATGACCCTGCCTTATCGCAAGGTGCCGAACCTGCTTTCGGCTGGTGTGTGGGCATGCAAGGGATTTTGCAGTCAAAAAAGATCATCTTTTTGATTACGGGAAAAGGAAAAGAAGCGGCATTGGAGCAAATACTAACCAAACAAATTAGTACGGATTGTCCGGCATCTTTTCTTTGGTTGCACCCAAATGTTGAATTGATCACGGATTACCAATAGACGAACATGCATAAAGTTTTCAATGACGCCAAGGACGCAATCCACGATTTACATGCGGGTTCGAGCATCCTCATGGGTGGTTTCGGATTAACAGGTGTGCCTGAAAACTTAATCAATGCCCTCGTTAGCCGAGGAACATCGGAAATTACGTGTATTTCAAATGAGGCAGGGCTAGCTAATTTTGGCATCGGCCGATTACTCGGTCAAAAACAAATATCGAAAATGATTTGCTCCTATATTGGGGAAAATCACCTCTTTGAGGAATTAATCATCAGCGGTCATTTGGCCGTCGAATTGGTTCCACAAGGGACCTTGGCGGAACGAATTCGTTGTGGAGGCGCTGGAATTCCCGCTTTTTATACGCCCGCAGGAGTCGGAACCGAAGTGGCTGAAGGAAAAGAAACGCGAGAGTTTGCTGGGAAAAAGTATTTGTTGGAATCTGCCATTACAGCTGATTTTGCTTTTGTGAAAGCATGGAAAGGGGATGCCGAAGGTAATTTAATCTATAAAGGTACCTCGCAAAATTTCAATCCCATTGTGGCCATGGCGGGTAAAATCACCATCGCCGAAGTAGAAGAATTGGTGCCTGTGGGGACTTTGGACCCCAACCAGATTCATACGCCGGGTATCTATGTCCACCGGATTTTTCAAGGAAAGGATTATGAAAAGCCCATTGAACATTTGACGCATCTGCTGGATGCGGCGGAAATCAAGGAGCTAAGTTTGGAGGATCTGAAGAAAGAAATCATCGGAAAGCGATTAGCGCTTGAAATCAAGGATGGCGATTATGTGAATCTGGGCATTGGAATTCCAACGCGCGTCGCGAATCACATCCCCCAAGGAATGAAGGTGATTTTGCAGTCTGAAAATGGCTTGTTAGGTATCGGTCCGTTTCCTGCTGAGGGTTTTGAGGATGCTGATTACATCAATGCAAGCAAGCAAACCATCACGGTTGCTCTGGGTGGATCGGTTTTTGGATCCGAGCAAAGCTTTGCCATGATTCGGGGAAATCACATCGATGTGACGATACTGGGTGGAATGCAAGTTTCAGAACGAGGGGATTTGGCCAACTGGAAAATACCTGGTAAAATGGTGAAAGGCATGGGTGGCGCGATGGATTTAGTTGCATCCGCCGATAAAGTGATTGTCGCCATGTTGCAAACAACTTCCTCCGGCAAATCTAAATTAGTTAGTACCTGTGATTTGCCTTTAACGGGAGTTAGATGTGTAACCCGAATTATCACAGAATTAGGGGTTTACGATATTTTGCCTACGGGTGGGTTTCGCTTGGTCGAACGAGCGCCCGATGTAACTGTAGATCAAATACGTGCTGCAACAAGCGGAAAATTAATTATAGCCGATATTATTCCCGTGATGCCTATTCGTTAATCGCGAAAAGGGCTTCGCTCGATCCATTTGACCTCTGGCTCCAGGAGTTTGAAGAAAAAGCTGAGATGACGGTTGATGAACTTATTTCGGTGTTGCATCCAACCAAATAATTGTTCAGGTTTCGCACCTACAGAACTTTTGATTTCAAGCGCAGTTCTTCCAAAGTTGATCCGCTCAAACCCGTTGTGAATCCCACAGCCTATCATGTCATAAAGCATGTTGAGGTACAGCATTTTTTCGCGTTGTACTTTTTCATCGTAACCTAGAAAATAGGTTTCCAGAATTTCGTCGTGGTGAATGAGCGTATTAAAACCAATTAATTGATTGTTTTCGAAATAGGCGAAGAAACGGAATGAATCACCCAGTTCTTTTTTCAGTGAATAGAAGTGGTTTTTCGCTAAGAAAAACGTGTTAAAAGGTGCATGTTCAGCCACATGCATGTATAAATCGTATATTTCAACGGACCATTTTTCGATTTCCTCGAGTGATAATTGGCGTTTTTCGATTCCGTCCGCTTTTTTTCTGGCTCTTTTATATTGATCGCGGTATTTTTTTGTTAGCGCAAGTATGTAGTCGGCTTCTTGTTTCCACTCCGAGCGAAGATTGAAAAACATATTCGGTTGGGAGCTGAATTCCAAGCTTTTTTCAAAAACACGTAAATGAAACATCGACCGATCTTGATTTTCAAAATCCTTGAAAATGGTATGGTGTGGTGCTGGGCTAAGCGTAGCTAAATAGTGCTTGAGCGTTGTTAAAACGGCTGATTTGTCGGCCTTTGTACTAAATGAAATGGCATGTTGGCCAGTTAACATATTATTACCCAGAATCATCAATCGCGAAGAAAACCGCTTGAATAACATATTTCGAAGCGTACTTATTATTCCATGGTCTCTACTTCCA
>JBDLUL010000128.1:0-3906 GCA_039805345.1 Bacteroidota bacterium
CACAGGAACCCCGACTCATTTTGACCTCTCCCATTTTGCGATATCCCACATAAATTCCAAAGTAAAGCAGTTTTATTCCAAAGGGGATACCATTGGATTGGAAACGATTGGGTTTAAGGCCCAACATGAAGCTACCCGTCTGCAAGTCAAGCGAATGAACACACATTTCATGATTTGCGATAAGCAAATGCGGTTTGACCAGTTGGATTTGAGCGTCAATGATTCTTACATAGCCAATCAGTTTTTAGTGAATTACAAGCATGTAGAAGATTTAACACAATGGTTCGACAAAGCCAATATGCAGGCCAATTTGGTCAAAACGCGTTTGAATTCGAATGATGTCGGGCGATTCATCGAAGCCATGTATCCTTACAAAGGTGTATATCTGGCGCAAGGAAAATTGTCCGGAACGGTCAGACAATTGGCTTTAAAGAATTTCCAATTGGGCTTTGGTACGAAAAGCGTACTCCGCGGGGATTTTTCATTCAAGGGTTTGCCGGAGATTCCAAAGACACAAATGGATTTCGTGATGCGTAATTCGTTGTTTATTCCCCAAGATTTGGGCGTATTTATCTCGAAACCTGCCGCAGATAAAATGCGTATTTTAGGCCCCGTTTCATTTTCCGGTAAATTCAACGGAACAAACATGAATTTTCGGACTTCAGGTCAAGCGAATACGGGCTTAGGTTTCTTGGAAGGGGATGTTTCAATGCGATTAAAGGATTCAATGGCCTTTTCTGGCTACGAAGGACGGGTTGCCTTGCAGAAGTTTAAATTAGGCAAGCTGCTCATGTTGGAGGAATATTTAGGAACAATCGATTTGGCAGCTAAAATCAAAGGGACCGGCTTTTCAAATCAATCGGCGAATGTCGATTTCGATGGTATGATTTCTGAGATCAATTTCAATCGATATGCGTATAAGCGCGTGAGTTTAAAAGGGAATTTGCAGAAGCAATTGTTCAAAGGTACCGTTGCTGTGAAGGATTCTCATTTGGTGGCGAATATGTCGGGGGAGATTAATCTTCGACAAGCGAAACCAACGTATCAATTGGATGGGAAAGTTGAACGTGCTGATTTGGCACAATTGCATTTTAGCCAAGAGCCTATTCGTTTGAAATCAGGATTTGAGATTGATTTCGCGTTAAACTCGTGGGATGATTTAACCGGTCGGGGATTCTTCCAAGATGTCTATATTCAAAAGCCTAATATGGAAGATTTGGCTATGGATATGGTGACCTTTAATGCGGATTTCCGTGCAGGTGCAAAGCGCCATTATGTGTTAAATTCTCCTTTTGTATCGGTGGAGGTGAATGGGGATTTTGTGCCTAGCCGACTCCAAACGGAATTAGGGCAGTTGTGGGAAGAGTATCAATTGTATTTCCAGAAAAATGAATTGGAACGGAATGCCTATTATGCCAAAAAGGTGCATGATACGGATAGTCGGTATGGTGCCGATTTTACCATTGTTTGCCACGATGCGGCACCTTTGCTGAAACGTTTTTACCCTTCATTAGGTGTTGCGCACAATACCGTTTTTTCAGGAAATATTACGAAAGGGCGAAGTTTTCAGGTAAGTCTTGAGGCCTATCCCGATACACTTTTAATAGGTGGATATAAGTTTTATCAATCCGTTTTCTCTTTCCAAAGTTCGAAATACTTGGGTGGCCCTGAGGTTTCTTCGAGTTTGATTTTCCAATCTCGCAAACAGCAATTGAACTTTTTGACGCCCACCGAAAACTTTAAATTGGATGCTTTGTGGGATCAAGATCGCATTAATTTTGGGTTAGATTTTAAGCAACAAGGAGAAGAGAATATGGCCCATTTAGGGGGCTTGTGGAAGTTTGAAAAGGATGGATTATCGCTGAAGTTCAAGGATTCCTATGTGCGTATTCTCGGGCAGGATTGGTCGATAGACCCTGAAAATCGGGTGCGAATTCAAGGCCAAGATTTGCGCGCAGAACATGTCTTGATTTCAAACAAGAAGCAATCGATTGCGCTGCAAGGTAACATATCGTTGGACTCGACAGAGACCTTGAAGTTGAAGGTGAACAAATTTCAGTTAGGGACATTAGCCCCCCTATTTGCTACGAAGGTACAGGGGGAAATGAATGCCGAGTTTAGTTTGCAAAATTGGTATCAAAACACGCATTTGGATTCTTGGTTGTTGTTGGATTCCTTGCGTTTAGACAAGTTTTATATCGGGGATTTTCAAGGGGTAGGAACTTATGATGCTTCTTCCCAACTCATGGATTTGAATTACCATTTAAATCGTTTGGGTGAATCCGTGTTGTCGGTGAGTGGTACGTACCGTCCCTTTGAGGAGTCGGAGAAATTGAATGTTCGTGCCGAATTGAATAAGACGAATTTGCAGATTTTAGAGCCCTTTGCCAAGGGGATATTCTCTGATTTGGGTGGGGATGCTTCCGGTGAATTACACATAGGCGGTCGTTTTCAGGAGCCCATTTTGGATGGTAAAATCATTGTGCGTAACGGGAAAACCACCTTTGATTATTTGAACACGCGGATACTTTTTGCGGATACGGTGCTATTTAAGTCACGGCAAATTTTGGGTCAAAACTGGTTGTTAAAGGATCCCGAGGGAAATACAGCGCGCATGAATGCTCGTTTGGCTTTCCCTAAAAATAGCCCCTTTGAACTAGACCTGAAGGCAGATTTGAATCATTATAAACTGTTGAATACGGCTCGTACTTCCAAGTCAATTTATTATGGAACGGGCTATGCCACGGGGCCGTTTGTCATCCGCGGGACCTTGGATCAGTTGGGGATTTCTGCCGACTTAAAAAGTGATCGTGGGACGCGATTGTTCATTCCATTGGATCGTGAATACGAGGAAATGGATCAAGGCGATTATGCATTTTACAGTCATACCTTAGCAGCTGAGGCTGAGTTAACTCAAAAGCCTTTGGTGAATCAATTGAAGCAAGACGGCATCACAATGGATCTTAATTTGTCATTGACTCCTGAGGCCTATGGGGAGGTGCAATTTGATGCGAAGAAAGGGGATATCATGCGGGTGTACGGCATGGGGAATATTAAGATGACCTTGGATAAAAAGGGTGATTTTAAGATGGATGGAGATTATGCCATTGATCAAGGAGACTATACATTTACGCTGCAAAATTTGATCAATAAGAAGTTTGCGATTCAGCGTGGTTCTAAGATCTCATGGAAGGGAGATCCGCTGGAAGCAAATGTTGATATCAAGGCGGTTTATACGCAATATGCTTCCTTATTTCCGATATTATTAGATACAACCAACAAAAGCAATATGCCGGAATTCAAGCGCAGGTATCCGGTAGATGTCACGATTAATTTGCAGAATCGCTTGTTGTCGCCCAACATTACATTTGATATAAGCATTCGGGATTACCCCAAAGACGTGCATTTAAATGGAGCGGTGACGGCCTTTGCGAATCGGATCAAAACGGATGAACAGGAGTTGACCCGTCAGGTAAGTAACGTTTTATTGTTTGGCCAATTGGTTTCGCCATTCGGGGGTTCTGGAATTGCGATTAGTAATTTGATGGGGAATTTCACGGAAATGCTCTCAAACCAGTTGAGTAATTTGGCGTCAAAAATTGATAAGGATTTGAACGTGGATGTGTATTTAGGCGGTGGCGTATTGAATCAAGATATATTGTCGAATTTACAATTGCGAGCTTCATACAATGTAAACGACCGCCTTCGTATCACCCGAAGTGGTGGATTTACCGATGCGCGAAATCAAACAAGTCCACAATTATTATTGGGTGACTGGGCGCTGGAATGGTTTATGAATCGAGATGGTTCTTTGCGCTTGAAGACTTATAACCGCAACGTGCAAACTTCCCTTGCGGGTTCCTTGAACTCCTATCAAATCAATCAGACGATTGGGTCTAGTATCCT
>JBDLUL010000129.1:0-6357 GCA_039805345.1 Bacteroidota bacterium
GAATGTGGTCGTTGTACCGAACAATGTCCTGCCAATCAAACCGGTAAGGCCTTGTCTCCTCGGAAAATTATGATGGATACGCGGGATCGTTTGGAAGAACTTCAAAAAGACCCCAACTCAACCAATACCCTTTTAGGAAATTACATCACAGCAGAAGAACTTAGGGCATGCACTACTTGTCAAGCCTGTGTAGAGGCCTGCCCAATCCAATTATCCCCGTTAGAAATTATCGCCGCCTTACGCCGCTACCAAATCATGGAACAATCCGACGCTCCAGGGGCGTGGAATGCGATGTTTGCCAATATTGAAACCAACCAAGCTCCTTGGAAATTTAATCCAAGTGACCGACTAAACTGGGCCAAATCATGAAAAAAATCCTCATTGCCATCGTTATTTTAGTAGGCCTTTATTTCGTAGGCCCTCACCCGGATGCCCCAATTTTTCCGGGTACTTCTTGGAATAATATTCCTAATGAACCTCAAGCCATCACGGCTTTTTTACAAACGAAAGAAGCTGAAAATGGAAATTTGAAGCCTGATAATCAAGGTCAAATCATCTATGCAGATTCCGCAAATCCGCAAAAAACAAAGACTGTCGTTTTGTATATACACGGGTTCTCGGCGTCTCCTATGGAAGGAAATCCCTTGCATAAATCGGTCGCCAAAGCATTGAATGCGAATCTCGTATTAGCCCGCATTGAAGATCACGGGGAATTCCCTACCGATTCTACCATGGCCAAAGCGTCTGCTGATAAATTTTACCAAAGCGTAGAAAACTACTATGCGCTTGCGAAAAAATTAGGTGATGAGGTCATTGTCTTGGGAACTTCATTTGGTGGAGCGATGTCATTAGTCCTAGCGACCAAACACCCCGAAATAAAAGCCTTGATGTTATATGGTCCTTGTATAGCGATCAAAGACCCGACCGCGCCGCTCGTTGATAATCCTTGGGGCTTACAACTAGCACGAACCGTCATGCAATCAGATTTCCGTGACATCCCTTCTGTTAGTCCAGGACACAAGAATTTTTGGAGCCTGCATTATCGCTTAGAAGGCATCGTTGCCATTCAAAATTTCTTAACGCATGCCATGACGGATGAGACCTTTGAAAACGTGAAAGTGCCAGTGTTTTTAGGGTATTACTATCAAGACGAAACGCATCAAGACAATGTCGTTTCAGTTCAAGCCATGCGAGACATGTTTCCCAAATTAGGTAGTAAAGTTAAAATAGAACAAGCATTCCCACTTTCAGGTTATCATGTAATTACGTCCGATATCTTAGGAAAACGTGTCGATTTACCGATTCAAGCTTCCCTCGATTTTATTAAGAAACTATGACCCCTCAACTAATCTTATACGCTGTCCCGTTTTTTCTCATTACGGTCCTATTTGAATCCTGGCTTGCCTACAAAGAACACCGTGATTTTATCGAGGCCAAAGATTCCCTAACTTCCATTGGCCTTGGCTTAGGTAATCTTGCTGTGGGTACGATTACCAAAAGCCTCGCTTTTGTTACGTATTTCTACGTGTATGATCATTGGCGTGTGGCCGACTTTCAATTCAATTGGTGGCCTGTTTGGGTGTTTGCCTTTCTTGCGGAAGACATGACTTATTATTGGGTGCATCGCATTTCCCATGAGATACGCTTTTACTGGGCTTCTCACATGGTGCATCATTCTTCACCAAAATACAATTTAGCAGCTGCTTTACGCCAAACCTGGACAGGTAATTTAACGGGGGGATTTCTATTCTGGGCTTGGTTGCCTTTGTTGGGTGTTCATCCCTTTATCGTCTTCTTTTTCCAACAAACCAGCCTGCTTTACCAATATTGGATTCATACCGAGTTTATTCAAAAAATGCCGAATTGGTTTGAGCAGCTTTTCAATACACCTTCGCACCATCGCGTACATCACGGGACCGATTTGGATTACCTTGATACGAATTATGCAGGGGTATTAATCATCTGGGACCGCATTTTTGGGTCTTTTCAAACGGAAAAGGAGCGTCCACATTATGGCCTAACGAAGCAAATTGAAAGTTACAATCCGGCAAAAATTGCCTTCTACGAATGGGTGCAAATCGGAAAGGATTTGATGCATGCCAAAAGCATTAAACAAGTGGCAGGCTATCTATTTGGCCCTCCGGGATGGAGTGACGATGGAAGCCGATTAACCGTAGAACAAATGCGCGCAGAAGCGAAAAAGAAATAATCATGGAACTACAAGTGACCACCATGGCCCAATGGGCCGCAAAAGGGGAAAGCCCCGAGCTATTATTTTGGGTAGGTTGTGCAGGTTCATTCGATGATCGACACAAGAAAGTTACGCGCGCTTTGGCTGAAATCCTCAACCATGTTGGGATAAAATTTGCCGTTTTAGGAACGGAAGAAGCTTGTACAGGTGACCCCGCACGTCGGGCCGGGAATGAGTTTTTGTTTCAAATGCAAGCAATGCAAAACATCGAGGTGTTAAATATGTACGGCGTTCAAAAAATTGTGACCGCTTGTCCGCATTGTTTTAATACGCTCAAAAACGAATACCCCTCACTCGGTGGGACTTATGAAGTAATTCATCACAGTCAGTTATTGGCCGATTTGTTAGCGGCAGGTAAGATTCAATTCAACGAACAGGCTGAAACCATCGCATTTCATGATTCATGTTATTTAGGCCGAGGAAATGGAATTTTTGAAGCTCCTCGCGAAATTATCACAGGGCTCAAAAAAGAATTAAAGGAGTTAAAAAGTTGTCGGACCAAAGGTCTTTGTTGTGGTGCAGGTGGTGCCCAAGTATTCAAAGAGCCTGAAGCAGGAACGGGAGATGTTCAAGTAAAACGTACGGATGAAATACTAGAATCTGGCGTAAATAAAGTAGCTTTGGCATGTCCTTTCTGCATGGTGATGCTTCAAGATGGCTTGAACAAATCCGGCAAAGAACATGAAATCCAAGTAGTCGATCTAGCTGAACTGGTTCAGCAAAGTTTAAAATAAGATGTATATACCTTTTCAGGAAATGCCAGGCCAAGCACGCATATGGGTCTACCAGGCTTCACGTAGCTTACTTGCACCGGAACTTGATCAAATCAAGCAAGTACTTTCACAAGCTTGCCAAAACTGGGAAGCGCATGGCGCACCCTTACAAGCCTCTTTTGAGATAAAGTACAATCAAGTAATCATCATTGCCGTAAATGAAGCTTTAAACGCAGCGTCCGGTTGTTCCATCGATGCATCTACCCGTTGGTTTAAGGCCTTAGGCGAAACCTTGCAGGTCGACTTTTTTAGTCGGGATGTGGCGGTCGTTCGTGAGGAACAAGTGGAGCTATTGGCATTAGGCCAATTGAAATCAGCGGTTGAAGCAGGTATTTTGACTCATGGTGATCAAATCATTACGCCTTTGTTGCAAAGTGTTGAACAGTACCGAAAACAATGGTTAAGTACAGCGGATCAATCCTATTTAAAACGTTATTTCTAAGATGGCAGAAGATTTAATTATTCCCCAAGGCTCACGTTCTGAACAATATGAAGCACTTTTTCCGCAAATTCAAGGGCTTGTCACAGGAGAAAATGACTTAACGGCAAATCTCGCCAACATAGCGGCTGCGATTAAAGAAGTTTTTGGATTTTTTTGGGTGGGTTTCTACCTTGTTAAGGATGAACAATTAGTTCTAGGGCCCTTTCAAGGTCCGGTAGCTTGCACGCGAATTCCTTTTCATAAAGGGGTTTGTGGCCATGCTTACAGTACGGGGGTAACCATCATTGTTCCTGACGTAGAAGAATTCCCAGGCCACATTGCTTGCGCATCTGCATCTAAATCAGAGATTGTATTGCCCGTGAAAAATCAGGCTGGTCAAGTGACTATGGTATTGGATGTCGATTCAGATTTACTCAACGACTTTTCGGAAATTGATCAAATAGGACTCGAAAAAATACTCGGATTGATTAACGAAGCTTGGCAATAACGGTCTCGCTTCCTACAGGTTTATCGCCGATGTTCACGCAAATTTCAGCATCTAAGGGTAGGTAGATATCAATGCGGCTACCAAATTTGATGAAACCAAATTCTTGTCCTTGGGTAACTTGGTCACCTTCTTTAACGTACCAACAAATACGTTTAGCTAACGCACCAGCAATTTGACGGAATAAAATTTCAGTACCATTTTCATGTTTCACGACACACGTTGTACGTTCGTTTTCTGTACTTGATTTAGGGTGCCAAGCAACTAAATATTTGCCAGGATGGTATTTGAAATAGGTTACTATCCCTGAAATTGGGTTAAAGTTTACATGCACGTTGATCGGTGACATGAAGATGGAAACTTGCTTTCTTTTGCCTTGGAAATATTCAGGCTCTTCCACTTCTTCGATCACAACAACTTTACCGTCAGCTGGAGCAATGATGTGATTAGGATTGATTTCTGTGTGACGCTTGGGTACACGGAAAAATTGAAGAATTATTAAAAAGAAGAGTGAAGTAATGACAACGATACTTTCGCGAAAATAAACTTGCGCTGGGAAAAAATAGGCGACAAGCCCATTAATCACTAAAACGATAAGTAATGAACTAATTAATAATGATTTTCCTTCCCGGTGTAATGTCATAAATCGAATGGTTTTGCCCTATTTTAGTAGCTTAAAGACAAAATTACTACATTTTTCCCGCCCTTACCTAAACAATATTCAATTTTTGTATAAAAAAAGTGCATTTTTGAGGTCTTGATAGTTTGATGCATGCGATTTAGATTTCTACTTTTCTTCCTTTTTGTCCCTATACTGTCGTGGGCGCAAGTGTTTTCTTGGCGCGAACCGGGTGTTTCCACGTGTTATAAAATTGATTTTGTTTCGAGTCATGTATTTGAATCCAATGTCAAAGGGCAATGGCTCGATTTAGGAGAAGTGAATTTGGTCGATGTTAAATCTGCCGATTTATACTCCAATGCAGATGCAATTAATCCCATAAAAATCAAGGGACGACCAGGAACTTTATTGGTCATGGAATGCAGTGGTCAAGTATATCATTTTAATCGTTCAACGAACACGTTAAAACGTGAGGATTTGACCTATTACCGGGGGGCAAATTGCCAAGCCACCCAATTCATAAGAAAGGATACATTGTATAGTTTTGGAGGTTATGGATTTTGGCAGTCAACGAATATTATGACCCAGTTTAATTGGGTCTCAAAAGATTGGACACATATCTTAGCAAAGGGAGTCATACCCCACGCAATTCATAAAAAATCGTCTGTTTACATACCTGAATTGGATCGTTTTGTTGCGATAGGTTCACGACGTATTAATCAAACAGAATCTGCTGGTACGCTGGATTTGGATTTTTCAGTTTATGATTACCAATTCACAACGAAAAGTTTTAAACGTCTAGGTGAAGTTCATGAGCCATTGTTGAAAGAATTGATGTCAGGGGAACCCAGTAATTTTATGCTAGCCTTGGATCGCTATATGATCATATCTCCTAAACACGACGTCCCTGGATATAACCATGACCTACTTTATATTATTGATGTAAAAGACTCATTCAAAGCCTATTTGTGGACAAATCCTGCGCGTTTTCAAGTGCGTAAATTTATTGAAGATCGTGGCGTATTATACAGCGTATTTGTAAACGGCAAGTCTATATTTTTGCCTCAAGCGCAGGAGACATTTCCTTATGGATCCTATCAGATTGTGGAAGTTCCAATCAAAACCTTGCTTGCAGAAAGTACACCGCTGGGCCCTATCATGGAAAAACCTTTACTTGATACTGCCCGAGATTTTATCTTGATTGTCTTCGGGGTTTTGGCTATTTTTTTCCTATTGCGTTTCTTCCTTTTATTGAAAAGGCGCAATAAACGGAAGCAATTGAATTTATTACTAGGCCCTAACGAAAAACAATTCTTGGATTTTTTGCGCTTGAATTACCGCCAAGGTTATGTATCGGGACATCAGATTGTGGCCTTCTTTGGTAAACATAAAAGTAGCCCCGAATCGCAAAGGCAATTCAGGGCTAAATTAATTGAAGGATTAACTAAATCGCTCGGACTTGTGTTCCCCGGGGAACAGGTGCTCGATATTCAAGCGGATGATAAGGACCAACGGATGCTGACTTACCGACTAACCGATTCGATTTACCAAGCGATTAAAAAACTATAGGTTCTTTTCTAAGAAATTTGTCAACATATTGTACAAGTGCAAACGTGTATTACCGCCTGAAATTCCGTGATTTCGGTTTGGATAATAGAAGGTTTGAAATTGTTTGTTCGCCTTAATCAAGGCATCTTCGAGCGCCACCGCATTTTGGAAATGCACATTGTCATCTCCTGTTCCATGCACTAAGAGTAAGTTTCCTTTTAATTTGTTTACGTGGTAAAC
>JBDLUL010000130.1:0-4166 GCA_039805345.1 Bacteroidota bacterium
ATTGTGTCCGATTCGCTCAACTATGAAACAAAATATGCGATACCCGGCAAAGAATCACTGCTCACATTCACCCGAAGCAATGGCCTACTAAACCCCAATCACCCCATCACGCAAGGCGAGAAAGCGGGCGAACAAATAAACAAAATCATGAGCTATGGCGGTGGGGGATTAACCGGTGTGGGCTATGCCAATCTATTCAAACTTTCGCCCTCGGCCATCATTAAAAAGTATAGCGGATCCGCAGCTTCGGGTACAGCAAATTCACAAGCCTTAGCCGGGACAGTGGGCAAAGGAAAAGTTGTTGCCTTTGGTGATTGCAATGGATTTACGGCGATGTATGTGATGATTAAGTCAGCGAAGTTTTCAGCTGGCATGCAGGTTGCCGAGTACGATTGGAAACAATTGGCATTAAATACGCTGCATTGGTTATCGAAATAAAACCGTGGGAAACAATGACAAACCGTAGGGAATTTTTGAAGAAAAGCGCTGGCCTAATTGGACTTTCAGGCCTAAATTTTAAGGCTCCTAAAAAGGCGCTTTTATCTTTTTCCACCCTAGGATGTCCCGCCTGGACTTTTTCTCAGGCGCTCACGCACGCCGCTGAAAATCAGTATTCCGGCATCGAAATCCGCGGGATCAAAGGGGATCTGGATTTGCCCAACAATCCGATATTTTCACCAACAAATTTAGCATCAACGCGAAGAGAAGTCGCAGACAAAAATCTGAACATTGTCAACTTGGGTTCATCGGCCAACATGCATTTCTTAGATCCGAAGAAACGCCAAAATAACCTGGATGATGCTAAGAAATACATAGATTTGGCACATCAGTTAAACTGCCCGTTTATCCGAGTATTTCCCAATGACCTTCCGAAAGATCAGAATGAAAAAGCGACCATCGAAACCATCATACAAAGCTTAATTACCTTAGGGGATTATGCAAAAACGAGTGGGGTAAAAGTGCTGTTGGAGTCCCATGGAAAAGTCATCAAATCCAATATGCTTTTGCACATCATGCAAGAAACGAATCATCAGCATGTTGGCCTCGTTTGGGACTTCTTTAATATGTGGTCGGTGACGAAAGAAGCGCCATCAGACATGTACAGACAGTTAAAAAAGTACATTTACCACACCCATATCAAGGATGCGATATTGACCGATAAAGGCGAAACCTATACGCTATTAGGCGAAGGAAATTCCCCCGTAAAAGAGGCCTTGCATGCCTTGAAATCAGGAGGCTATTCCGGGTATTACAGTTTCGAGTGGGAGAAACTTTGGCACCCGGAAATTCAAGAACCGGAAATTGCCCTTCCGCATTATGCCAAAAACTTTTCATCCTTTTGGGTTTAATCATGAGCAGCCAAGCAAAACGTACATTTGACGCCATTGTCATCGGTTCCGGAATCAGCGGTGGTTGGTCCGCGAAAGAACTCACCGAAAAAGGACTAAAAACCTTGTTGTTAGATCGAGGCAGAGATGTAAAACATGTGGCAGATTACCCAACGGCCTTGATGAATCCTTGGGATTTTCCACATGGAGGACAGGTGCCTTTGGAAATCAAGAAGGACTATAAAATTGCGAGTAAAAATTTCATTTTTACCGAGGCAACTTCACACTTTTTAACCAAAGACGACGAACAACCCTATATTCAAGACAGGCCTTACGACTGGATTCAGGCCTACCATGTGGGCGGGCGCTCCTTGTTATGGGGCCGACATACCCAGCGCTGGAGTGATTTCGATTTTACGGGTCCGGCACGGGATGGCTTTGCGGTCGACTGGCCCATCCGCTACCAAGACCTCGCGCCCTGGTATAGTTACGTGGAAAAATTTGCGGGGATTTCCGGAAATAAAGATGGCTTGGAAACCTTACCCGATGGCGAGTTTCTGAAGCCCTATGAATTGAATTGTGTGGAGAAACATTTTGGCCAAGTAGTCAAAAATAAATACCCGGACAGACACGTGATTTCTGCGCGGACAGCAAACCTAAGTCAGGCGGATAAAATACATCAAACCGTCGGAAGAAGTCAATGCCAAAGTCGGACACTATGTGAACGAGGTTGTCCGTATGGCGCTTATTTCAGTAGCAATTCGGCGACATTACCGGCGGCGTATGCGACAGGAAATTTGACCTTGAAAGCCCACTCGATTGTTCACTCGATTATCTACGATGAACATAAAAACAAAGCGACGGGTGTTCGGGTAGTCAATGCGCTGACACATGAAATGGAAGAATATTATGCCTCCATCATTTTTGTGAATGCGTCACCTTTGGCCACGAATTTGATCTTGTTAAATTCCCAATCTTCCCGCTTCCCGAATGGCCTCGGAAATGACTCGGGCATTTTGGGAACCCACATGGCTTTCCACAGTTACCGGGGTAGAATCACGGCAGAATTCGATGGGGGATTAGATAAAACAACGGGGGGCAAAAGGCCAACCTCAGGCTATATCCCTCGCTTCAGAAATGTATATAAACAAGAAACGGATTTCTTGCGAGGCTATGCCAGCAATTTAACGGCGAGTCGGGTGGTAGAGAGCCACAAAGAGTATGTGGGTGAATCTTTGAAAAATTCCCTTTTGGCCCAAAAACTCGGCAACTGGCATATCAATGTAGGGATGATGGGGGAGACGATTCCCAAAGCAAATTCCACCGTTCGGTTGGATGAACAAGCAAAAGACAAATATGGGCTGCCGCAGCTGCGCGTTTCGATTGGCTACGATGAAAATGACGAGAAAATGTTGAAGGACTTTCACCAGCAATTTACAGAGATGTACACGGCGGCAGGTTTTCATAACATTCAGCCCATCGATACCAAACGTCTACCTGGCAATGAAAACCATGAGATGGGAGGAGTGCGCATGGGCCGAGATCCAAAAACATCGATTTTAAATGGCTTCAACCAACTACATCATTGCCATAATGTGTTCGTGACGGATGGGTCCTGCATGACGTCGACGTCCACCCAAAATCCATCCTTGACCTACATGGCATTAACGGCCCGGGCAGTGGATTATGCAATCAAAGAAAAGAAAAAATTAAATTTATAGATATGGCAAACATGGGTCCACATATCCATTTCAATGGCAATGCCGAAGAGGCATTTGAATTTTACAAGTCGGTTTTGGGAGGCGATTTTTCGCACCTCATGCGATTTAAAGAATTGAATAGTCCAGACTTTTCATTCCCCGAAGAAGAACAGCAGAAGATCATGTTGGTTCGCTTACCGATCGGAATGTCCGGGATGTTATCCGGCAGTGATGTGCCCAACTTCATGGGCGTGGTGAACGAGGCAGAAAACCGCAGTAAAATTACGATTGCCGCGGACTCGAAAGCGGAGGCAGAGGCATTATTCCGAGGCTTATCGGCCGGCGGAACAATAGAAATGCCTTTGGATGAAGGCCCCTGGGGGACTTATTTGGGCACGTTTCGCGACAAATATGGGATTGAATGGATGATTGAGTATGTTTAGTCACGTGCAGAAGCATATAATTTGAAATAACCATGAATAAGCAGGAGCTAATTAAAAGCCTTACTGAAAATCACCAAGCATTTATAGCTTGTATCCATGAACTTTCGGCCGAAGATTTCACTGTTGGCCAGAACGATAAGTGGTCGGGTGGCCAACAGTTGGAACACATTTATCTTTCTGTCAAGCCTGTTTCTTTAGCCTTTCGATTTCCCACCTTTTTAATGAATCTCATTTGGGGCAAGTCAAGCAGAGCGGGGAGAAGTTACGTTGCATTGATCCAGCGTTATCATGACAAATTAGCCTCTGGAGCTAGGGCAACAGGTGCTTTTATTCCAAAGAAAGTAGACCTAGCAAAGGGCCAAAAATTAGCATCGAAGTTAACTAAGCAAGTCGCACAATTGTGTTTGTCGATTGAAAAATTTTCGGAAGAGGACCTTGATCTTTACATTTTGCCGCATCCTTTGCTGGGGAAATTAAGCCTACGAGAAATGCTCTATTTTACGATTTATCATGTGAAACACCATGAAAATCAACTGATGAAATCAGGTGTTTAAAAATCAATGAAGCATTAAAAATCAAACGGGAATAGACTATATTTTTTCAAAGACAATTAATTTCCAAACACTCACAGCATGAAATGCCGCAATGAACAGATTGCTGATGATGACCGGATTTGTCAAAGTGCCCACCATGAT
>JBDLUL010000131.1:0-9681 GCA_039805345.1 Bacteroidota bacterium
CCTAAAACGATATATTGAAATACCTTCTCGGGAATGTAGTTCAAAATTCTTTTACCTACATAAGATCCCGCGATGGATATAATGATGAGGAATGGAATCAAAATAACGTGTTCTCGTTGGAAATATCCACTGGCGATATAAACACCTGCCCGACTTACATCTACACCCATATCGATGATGGCCGATGTAGCAATGAAGGCATCTTTCTCTAAATTGAACGCCGCTAAGGTTATGCCACGAATTGCTCCTCCTGTGCCTATTAAGCCGGCAAAGAAGCCCGATAGCGTCCCACCTAGATATAAATTCGTATTTGACTCTTTAATCTGCTTATGATGTCCCGAGATCATGTAAATAGCCAGTAAAAAGATGATTACATTCATCCCGAGCTCGATTTCTTTTTGCGGGATGAAATTCGTTAGCCATGCGCCTAAGGTGACAAAAAGAATGGCAGGTATGCCCAGTTTTAGGGCAATTTTTTTATCAATACCTTTTTGAAATAAATAGATCTTAGATAGATTGCTGAAAACATGAAAAACAGCTGTAATTCCAAGGACAACCTTGAAATCTAATACGAGCGAAGCAAGGGGTACAAAAAGGATGGAGGAGCCAAATCCACTGATGGTTCCAATGATTTCAGCGAGGAGGGCTAATAGAAAGAAGATTAAATATTGCCCCATAACAAATGATTATTCGTTGTCCTGTTTAAACAGGTAGTTCTGAAAGAACAAGATCGTTACTACGCCGCAAAATATGGCAGCATCAGCAAAATTAAATATAGGTGTGGAATAATAGGTGCCGCCCCAGATAGGTATCCAAGTAGGTAAGATACCTTCCCAAAAATCAAAGAAAAACATATCAATCACTTGTCCGTGAAACCATTGCATCGGTGCATCCAACGGAGAATTGTTTAAATAGACACCATAAAACACTGAATCGATTAAATTTCCGATAGCACCCCCTAAAATGAGCGAGGTGCAGATTAATAACAAGGGTTTTGACTGGTTAACTGTTAACTTATACAAGAAATAACCAATACCAAACATGGCTAGAATCCGAAAACTTGTCAATATCAATTTCCCATAATCTGATCCAAGCTGAATCCCAAAGGCCATTCCCGGGTTGAGGGTATAATGTAATTTGACATAAGGGCTAATAAGTTCAATCTGGCCATAATAACCCGGATCCATGAAATGATGCACGGCCATTTTAATTCCTTGGTCCAACAGAATAATCAAAAAACTAAGAAGGAAATAGCGGTAATTGGATTTCATTATGCGTTTTTTCTGCGTTTTACTTCGTTAAGTAATAAAGTGAATTCACGGGATGTTTGACCCGCAATGGAGCTGTTCTCTTCCGCTCGACGGAATAAATAAGGCATCACAGATTCCACTGGGCCATAAGGTACATATTTAGCAACATTATACCCTGCTGCCGCAAGGTTATAGCTAATGTTATCCGACATGCCCAATAGTTGAGCGAAGTAGATATTAGGATGATTATGAGGGATTTGTTGTTTGGCCATTTCCTCAAGCAGCAACTTGCAGCTATATTCGTTATGGGTGCCGATACAAAAGTGAACCCGCTCGATGTCAGTTAAGCATGCTAACATACCTGTATTGAAATCTTGGTCTGTATGTTCTTTGTCCTTGTGCAAGGGTTCGGAATATTCTTCCTCGTGTGCGCGCTGACGTTCTTTTTCCAAATATGCCCCGCGAACCAATTTGACACCTAGGAAGTAAGATTTGTCTTTCGCAGCTTTAATCGCATTTGTTAGATTTTCCAACATATCCACACGGTACATCTGGAATGTATTGAATATGATGGCAGTCTCTTGGTTGAAACGTTCCATCATTTCATATGTTAATATGTCGATTGTTCCTTGCATCCAGCTCTCTTCCGCATCTATAAATAGGCGAACCTTAAAGTCATAAGCTTTTTGGCAGATTTCAATGAGTATTTCTTTGCTATGTTGAAAGGCCTCTTCGTTCTCTTCTGTTAATCCTGATTCCGTTTGAAATTCTTCCAAAAGGTCCGCTTGAAAGATGCCCGTCATTTTAAAAACAGCGAACGGAATGGCTTGATTCTCATGCGCTTTTTGAATTGTTTTTAATATTTCGTGTTTGGTTATTTGAAAGGATTTTTCATTTTCTTCCCCCTCAACTGAGTAGTCTAGGATCGTTCCAATCTTTCCTTGTTGCAGTTGGTCTATCGTCTGTTTGCATTCTTGGATCGTTTCTCCACCGCAGAATTGTTCAAAAATCGTCGATTTTATGAGTTTTTTGATGGGAAAATGAAGGAAAAGGAACAATTTGATAAAAAAAGTCCCTAACTTTACAAGCCAATTTTGGTTCATTAAGGCAAATATCCAATAGGCCTTTTTGAGTTTAAAGTTGGACTTTGATGCAAAGGCAATTTGGGTGTCTTCGAACGATAAGTGAGGTAAGGTTGAAGCGTTGGTTTTGTTCATTGATTTTGAAATAGCTTGCAAATATAAGAGAATTAATAATCCGTTTAAGCGGTGAAGTATAAAATAAAATAAACAAAACGTTTGGGGCGTTAGCCTTGTAAATCCGAAAATTATGAATGCCAATTTAGACATCGTACCTATGCAAGAGTGGATTCAGACTGGTGGTAAGCCGTTGATTATTGCGGGGCCATGTTCAGCTGAAACTGAGGAACAAGTATTAGAAACTGCCCGTCGTATCAAGGCGGAAGGTTATGCACACATTATGCGTGCAGGAGTTTGGAAACCTCGTACACGTCCAGGTAGCTTTGAAGGTATGGGTGAGCCCGCTTTGAAGTGGTTGGTTGAGGCGAAAAAAGAAACTGGTTTGCCTTTGGCAATCGAAGTTGCTACGCCTGAGCACGTTGAGTTGGCTTTAAAATATGGTGTTGACGTGTTATGGATCGGTGCTCGTACAACGGTGAATCCATTTAATGTACAAGATTTAGCAGATGCCTTGAAAGGTGTCGATGTTCCTGTGTTAGTGAAAAATCCGGTAAATCCAGATTTAGCATTATGGGTTGGAGCATTCGAGCGTTTACAAGGTGCTGGAATTAAGAAATTAGGAGCCATTCACCGTGGTTTCTCTAATGCACAAGAAACGAAATACCGTAACTCACCCATGTGGGCTATGGCAGTTGAGTTGAAGCGTTTATTCCCTCAAATGCCACTTATTGGTGATCCATCACACATGGCTGGAAAGCGTGCTTTGTTGATGGAATTGTCTCAACGTATTTTGGATTTGAATTACGATGGTATGATCATCGAAACACACCGTGATCCTGATGCGGCATGGTCTGATGCATCTCAACAAGTTACTCCAGAGAAATTAGGTGAAATGTTGCGCGAGTTAGAAGTTCGTAATGCAAATTACGGATCTGACTTCTCTGACGAATTAGCGGGTCTTCGTGAGAAGATTGACAACATTGATCGTGAATTGATGGAAGTATTAGCCGCTCGTATGGCTGTTGTTGAGAAATTAGGTGAATATAAGCGTGATAACAACGTAGCTGTTTTACAGTTGGATCGTTGGAAGCAATTGCATAATGACCGTGCAAACCAAGCAAAAGGCTTAGGCTTGTATCCTGAATTTGTAGAAGAAATGTTCAAATTAGTTCACTTGGAATCAATCCGTAAGCAAACGGAAGTGATGAATAATGCTACGGCATAAGTTGAATTAACCCTTTTTGATTGATAAGCCCCGAGAGAAATCTTGGGGTTTTTTATTGATATAAGAACTAAAGAGTTAAGAGCTAAGAGTTAAGAATTAAGAGTTGCGATGTGGGGATTTCATGTGTTTGAATTTTCAAGTTTTGTGAGGTCAATTTAATTCCTTAACTCTCTTAGCTCTTAACTCTTAGCTCTTAGCTCTTAGCTCTTAGCTCTTAGCTCTTAACTCTTAACTCTTAACTCTTAGCTCTTAACTCTTAACTCTTAGCTCTTAACTCTTAGCTCTTAGTTCTTAACTCTTAGTTCTTAACTCACACTTCTTACTTCCTGCTTACCTGATAACTCCCCCAAATCACCAAACACATTCCCAGGCAAACTAATGGAGATGGGAATCCATTACCCAGGGCAATTTCAATGGCAATGGAGAAAACCACGGCACTATTTCCTACGGCTCCCGCAATACTCGTTTTTTCATTCAATAAAGCCTGTGTCGTAAAGTACTGAACACCCAAGGCTAACAAGCCCATAATCAATGCCTTTAGCCACTCAAAGGGCGTTGGCATTACCCAATATCCCGTAAAAAAGCTGTTGGGGAAGTTGCCAAAAGTTCCCAAGCACAAGGATATCGTTGATGCAATCAAGCCAGCTCCCATGAAAGAAACGACCACCCACCTAGAATCATAGTATTTTTGTGCTTCTTTGATTGCCAGATATCCGAGCGCCGTTCCCATGGCATAAATGATTCCTGTCGCATGATTGAACCACTGTCCGGTCGCTTCGGGTTGGAAAATCAATAGAATCCCTGAAAATCCCACGAGTAAAAACAAAACCTGTTTGCCGGATAAGCGCTCATTCTGAATTAGGAAAAAACTGAAAATAGCGATGAATAAGGGGAAAGCCTGTCCGTATGTGTTCGTTAAGGAAAGCCCCAAATGCTCCAAGGTGTAGAATAAACAATACAAAGTAAACGCCCCCAACAAACCCCTAAGTATGATGAAATAGAGTTTGCCGCCTTTTTGGATAGCTGGCCGACGAATTAAGCTCGTTAATAGAAAGGGGAGGCCCACAGCACTCCGGAAAAAGACCAATTCCACGGAACCGAATCGATCACTCATGGATTTGGCAAGTGCCGACATCAACGCAAAACACAACGAGGAAATGAGCATGAAGCCGATGCCCTTATTTTTGTACCAAACCTTGTGTACTTTTTTACGCATGAAAATTCGATCCGTTTCCTAATTCGAGATTCGAGCAAATTTTGGTAACTTGCATCTCTTATTTCAAAGATATGACAAAAAAAATAATTTTTTCGCCTGACGCGCCTGCTGCCATTGGTCCTTATTCACAAGCTGTCGAAGTGAATGGCATGGTTTTTGTTTCGGGTCAAATCGCTTTAAGCGTTTTTGAATCTGGTGCAAGCATTGAAGAAGAAACGGATCAAGTCATGAAGAATATGGGGCACATTTTAAAAGCTGCTGGTTGCACCTATACGGATGTGGTCAAATGTTCCATCTTTGTTAAGGACATGGATAATTTTGCCAAAATTAACCAAGTCTATGGGGCTTATTTCCCCGAAAATCCACCCGCACGGGAAACGGTCGAAGTTGCCAGACTTCCCAAAGATGTGCGTGTTGAAATTGCTTGTATTGCCTATAAATCTTAATTTATGTCTGCTTCTGTTCGTGTACGTTTTGCCCCAAGTCCAACCGGTCCATTACACATCGGTGGGGTAAGAACTGCTTTATATAATTACCTGTTCGCGCGCAAAATGGGCGGAACGTTTATCCTCCGTATTGAAGATACTGATCAAACGCGTTTCGTGCCTGGTGCAGAACAATATATATTAGAAAGTCTTGCTTGGTTAGGAATCAGTCCAGACGAGGGTGTGGGTGCCTCAGGACCTCACGCACCTTACCGACAAAGCGAGCGTAAAGAACTCTATTTAGCTTATGCAGATCAATTGATTCGAGAGGAAAAGGCTTATTATGCATTTGATACCGCCGAAGAACTAGATGCCATGCGTACGATGTTTGAAAGCAAAGGTTCTGCTTTTCAATACAATGCATTGACTCGCGTGAAATTGCGCAATTCATTAGCTTTGCCAGCGGCAGAAGTTCAAGCCTTATTGGATGCGAATACACCCTATGTGATCCGTTTAAAGGTTCCTGCCAAAGGGGAAGTCCGTTTCCAAGATTCAGTACGCGATTGGGTTCATGTCCATACGTCTAGTATAGATGATAAAGTTTTGATGAAATCTGACGGTATGCCTACTTATCATTTGGCGAATGTCGTAGATGATCACATCATGGAAATTACCCATGTGATTCGTGGAGAAGAATGGTTGCCTTCAGCACCTTTACATATTTTATTGTACCAAGCTTTTGGTTGGACAGCCCCTCAATTTGCACACTTGCCTTTATTGTTGAAGCCCGAAGGCAATGGTAAATTATCGAAACGTGATGCTGATTTAGGCGGTTTTCCCGTATTCCCCATGCAATGGACGGATCCACAATCGGGATCGATTTCCAAAGGATTTAAACAAGAAGGCTATTTGCCTGAGGCAACCTTGAATTTCTTAGCCTTTTTAGGTTGGAATCCAGGCACCGAACAAGAATTATTCAGTTTGACAGAACTAGTGGATGCCTTTTCTTTGGAACGCATCAACAAAGCTGGAGCCAAATTTGATGTTAATAAAGCCAAATGGTTCAATGAGCAATATTTGAAACAACAAGCACCGGAAGTATTGGCTAAGGAGTTTTTGGGACATTTACCTGCCGATCAAGGGTTAGCATTTGTCTCTCTATTCTTAGACCGAATTACATTTCCGCAAGAACTAGCAACATTGGTTGCTGCATTTATTGAAAAACCGGCTACTTATGAAGAGGCAGTTATACAAAATAAATGGAACGCGGAAGCCGAGAAAGGTTTACATATATTAGCTGAGGCATTACCTGCGGTAGCTGTTTGGCAAGCCGACGAAATCAAGCATGCAATTCATGAATCATTGGAAGCTGCAGGAATCAAAATGGGTAAGGTTATGCAAATTTTACGCGTTGCCTTAAGTGGCAATGGAGCTGGTCCAGATCTCATGATTTCGATGCAATTGTGGGGGAAGGATCAAGTGATTGAACGTTTAGCAGCAGCTTTGAATCAATTTCCAAGCAACAAGTAATGAAAGCAAAACCGAAATCAAAAGCGCCTAAAGTTCATCCTGATTTAGCAGGATTTGAAATGAACATTGATTCTTTTGGCCAAATTACTGCCAATTTAGACCGTGATGCGTTGAATGCATTTTTAGATAAAGAAATGCCCGAGGACAAAAAACTTAAATCGAAGAAAGATGAAAGTAAGTAAAGAGGATGTAGTGAAAATAGCCCATTTAGCCCGCTTAGACCTGAACGAATCAAAAGTTGGCGAGATGCAGGATTCAATCAATAAAGTTTTGGATTGGATGGAGGCATTGAATGTTGTCGACACGCAAAATGTGGCTCCTTTGGCGCACATGACTTCTGCATTGAATCATTTCAGGGAAGATAAGGCTATCTCAACACTTCCACGCGAAAAGGCCTTAGCCTTAGGGCCGGACACCAACGAGCAATATTTTAAAGTACCACAAGTAATCGAGTAATTACCCGATGTAATACTCCAAGGCTTTTTTCATCTCAGCCTTGGATACGGGGATATCATATCCACAATCACCAATACCCGTTAACAACGAAAAGCGTATTTCGGATCCTTTGTTTTTCTTATCTTGAGCAGTTAATTGAACAATCGCTGGGATTTCTTCCGCCTTGATTTGAATGCGCCCATATGTTGCAAAGAGCATCGCTTCGATGGCTTCTAATTCTTCTGCTTCAATCAGATTTCGCTGAAATGCTAAATAGGCCTCGGTAATCATCCCCACAGCGATAGCTTCCCCATGTAATACGGCACGTTTGCCAAGGCTCAGCAAATAGGTTTCAACGGCATGGCCGAGTGTATGTCCAAAATTCAATATTTTACGTAATCCTTTCTCTTTCGGGTCTTCTGCAACAATGGCTTTTTTGATATCCACGGAATGCGCAATTAGATCAGCCAAATCAACTTGGTCAAAATCCAACGAAGCAATGGTATCCCATTTTGCTGCATCTCGAATTAAACAATGCTTGATGATTTCGGCATATCCAGATCGTTTTTGACGGTCCGGTAAGGTTTGAATAAATATAGGATCAATCAAAACCGTCTTGGGTAATTGAAATACGCCTATGTGATTTTTTAACCCATGAAAATCGATGCCTAGTTTTCCGCCCACGGAGGCGTCAACTTGTGAAAGTAGGGTCGTTGGAATTTGAATGAAATCAATGCCACGCTTATACGTTGAGGCACAAAATCCTCCCATATCACCAATCACACCACCCCCTAGGTTAATTACGAGTCCATGACGGTCCATGTTGGCGCGAGTCATCGCCTGCCAAATTTTCTCACAGGTTGCAAGTGTCTTCTGTTCTTCACCTGATTTGATGACGATTTTAGTAAAATTAGGTGGAAGCAAAGATTGAATGCGTGGCAAACAATGTTTTTGTGTCTTTTCGTCCACAATAACTGCGATGTGTGAATAATCGTGGTGGCTTAAAAAGCTTGATAAATTTGCAGAAATTGCGCCGATTTGAACTGACATAGTTGAATTTATTCAATGGAAATTCAAAAATACGACGATTTTACTAAAATAGACGGTTTGTAACCTGAATTTTGGTTTTGTGGTGTGCTTTTTCTTGCCTAATTTTGTCGCTGCTTGGGAATACCCAAAACAAAGAAATCATATGAGAGAAATTCAATTTAGAGAAGCCTTACGTGAGGCTATGCAAGAGGAAATGCGTCGCGATGATACAGTCTTCTTAATGGGAGAGGAAGTTGCGGAATACAATGGTGCTTATAAAGTATCACAAGGTATGTTGGATGAATTTGGTCCAGATCGCGTAATTGATACACCCATTGCTGAATTAGGCTTTGGTGGTATTGGCGTAGGTGCAGCAGCAAATGGATTGCGTCCTATTGTTGAGTTTATGACCTTCAACTTTTCATTGGTTGCCATTGATCAAATTATCAACTCGGCTTCTAAATTGATGTCCATGTCTGGAGGACAATATTCTTGTCCAATTGTTTTCCGTGGACCAACTGGAAATGCGGGGCAATTATCCTCTCAACACTCTTCCAATTTCGAAAATTGGTTTGCTAATACGCCAGGTCTGAAAGTAGTTGTTCCTGCAACACCTGCAGATGCCAAAGGTTTGATGAAGGCTTCGATTCGTGATAATGACCCTGTTATTTTCATGGAATCGGAATTGATGTATGGAGATAAAGGTTTAGTTCCGGATGGGGAATATTTGATTCCGATTGGTAAAGCAAATGTCGTGAAAGCGGGTACGGATGTAACAATTGTTACTTTTGGTAAAATGTTGTCACGTGTGGTTTTGCCGGCAGTTGAGGAATTAGCAAAGCAAGGTATCAATGCTGAAGTTATTGATTTGCGTACCGTACGTCCTATTGATTATATTACAGTTGTAGAATCAGTTAAGAAGACTAATCGTTGTGTAGTTGTTGAGGAAGCAAATCCATTATCGGCTATCTCATCTGAAATTGCCTATCACTTGCAACGTTGGGCATTTGATTATTTAGATGCACCGGTTGTACGTGTTAACTCGCGTGACTTGCCATTGCCATATGCTCCAACCTTAATTGAGGAGATTTTACCAAACGTCGCTCGTACAATTGACGCGGTGAAGACGGTGATGTATCGGAAATAGTCGTCAGTCGCTAGTCATCAGTCGCTAGTCGGCAGAATATATATGAATCTATTAATGCCCTGCTTGGTATTCCAGGTGGGGCTTTGTTTTGGCTAGTCGTCAGTCGCTAGTCACTAGTCGCTAGTCACTAGTCGTCAGTCGCTAGTCGGATAAATCAGCTTAATTATTACTGCCTAGTATGGAATTTCAAGTTGGGCTTTTTGTTTGATGATAAATAAAGCCTTT
>JBDLUL010000132.1:0-18639 GCA_039805345.1 Bacteroidota bacterium
CCATCTTTGTCAATGTTTGCTGTTTTGCTTGTTGTGTTATTACTCCACTCATATTTAGTTGCTAAGCCATCAGCTAAATCTGAAGACTCAAGAACAGCCGCAATTGGGGTTCCAAAACACCAACCTAATTTGGTCTTTGCGGTAATGCTTGGTGTTGCTGGACGCTCAAAGTTTGTTACTGCAACAGCGTCAGAAAGAACTGAATTGCACCCGTAGTTTGTCGTGTAAGCAACCTGAACGGAAATATTTGTATTTGCTTTGATTGTAGATAGATTTCCTAAACTAGTCTGTTCAGCGCCGTTCACATACCATTTGAATGATGTTGGGGCTGTTGGTTTAGCAGGCATTAAATAACCTTGTTGTTTGATCAAACTAGTTGAATCTACATTCAATGTAGTCACACCTTCTAAACAATATTTATTGTTTCCTAAAATGACCGGTTTGTCTAATTCTACTTTGTTAATGCTAAACACATTCGAATCGGAGAACCCGCATACGCCTGGTCCACCTTTCGACCAAACTCGAACAAAATAGTTTCCTGATCCTGTTGCATTCAATACACCTGTATTGTTTACAGTTACTGCTGAGTTATTATAGAAAAATTGGTATGACATCTTTCCATCATATGCAGCCGACATAACAGGCTTAAGATCGATAGATGTTCCATTACAAATTTCTGTCCAATCTCCGCCACCTAAAGCAGCTGTTGAAGAAAGTCTTAAATTTCTTGGCGGGTAAAATTCTTTACCTACGAACAAACCTCCTCCACGTTGAGACTCTGGATATACCGTTACGATGGCATTGTTACTGTCTTGGTAAAGACCGTTGAATTTACATTTAGCTAAATATGTTCCTTCGGCATAATCGCCGCTCAAAGTTAAAATCCCATCAAATTCAGCCCAAACTACTTCAGTAGCTCCACCAGGCTTAGTCCATTCAACCTCATCATAGCAACCATCAGCTTTCAATCTTACAACGGCATCTGTTGGGTTTTCGATGTAAGCACATGTGCGACTATCAACAGTAACTTGTCTTGCCGATTCGTTTACATTTGTAGGTAGCATGTATATTTGAACCGTTGCCTTAGGATCTGAAGGTGTCGTTGCTCCAACACACTGAACGGTATATTGGTATTGACTCTTAGGGTCGGGTTGCCAAGGTGCATTACTGCCCCCACTACCCAATACAACTGTTGTTACAGTGTCCGTGGCACTCGAACCATAGCTTAGATCCCAACTTGTTGCCATGTCTGATGTTTGACCTGCAGCATTACTTGCCGACCAATCATATCCTGAGGCACAGCCGGAAACCTTAAAGAAAACAGAATAAGTGTTTATTCCATTCATTTTGACGTTTGAGGCGCCATTAATGAGGGGTGTTGTCTGCGAAAATGCGAATACACTAACAAGTGTCAGGGCAATCGAGAGAGAAAATTTGAATAATTTATTCATTATGATAAGGAATAATTGAGTAGATGTTCTGGTTAAAAACTTTTGGTTACTTTTTCAACTGCCAAGTTAAAAATTATTTTTTAAATTAAATAGAAAAATTATTATTTGGTAGCTTTTGGGCATTTTTTTAGTAACGTGATATCTTATATTTTAGTGTACATCGTAGCTAAAATATGTTTATTTTTGTTGTTACATTTCACATTCAAGTAAACCAATCGCGTTCATGGAAGAATCCAAATCCAAATCTTTGAATTTTTTAGAAGAAATCGTTCAAGCAGACCTTGCTGCAGGTAAATATCCACAAGGGATTTTTACTCGGTTCCCACCAGAGCCCAATGGCTACTTACACATTGGTCATGCAAAGAGTATTTGCTTAAATTTTGGATTAGCTCAAAAGTTTGGAGGAAAAACGAATTTGCGTTTTGATGATACAAATCCCATGACGGAAGAGACGGAATACGTGGATTCAATCAAGTCGGATGTCGCTTGGTTAGGGTTTGAATGGGAGAATGAACTTTATGCCTCGAATTATTTCGAGCAAATTTATCAATTTGCCGTTTCCTTGATCACAAAAGGCTTAGCCTATGTGGATGATTCTTCTGCTGAGGATATTGCAGCATTGAAGGGTTCTCCCACAAGTCCTGGGACGAATAGCCCATTTCGTGATCGATCAGTAGATGAAAATTTAGCACTTTTTGCTGCAATGCGAAATGGTGAATTTCCTGATGGAGCAAAAGTATTACGTGCTAAAATTGATATGGCGCATCCCAACATGCACATGCGCGATCCTTTAATGTATCGCATCCGCCATGTACCGCATCACCGGACAGGAAATCAGTGGTGTATCTATCCAATGTACGATTTTGCTCATGGACAAAGTGATTCGATGGAAGGCATTACACATTCTATCTGTACGTTGGAATTTGATGTGCATCGCCCTTTGTATGATTGGTTTATCAATAAATTGGAGATTTTTACATCACATCAATATGAGTTTGCGCGCTTAAATCTTTCACATACTGTGATGAGCAAGCGTAAATTACTTCAAATGGTCAATGAGAAGGTCGTATCGGGTTGGGATGACCCGCGTATGCCTACTATCTCCGCACTTCGTAGAAGAGGGTATACGGCTGCATCCATTCGCAACTTCTGTGAGCGCATCGGTGTCGCTAAACGCGATAACTTGATTGACATCAGTTTACTAGAATTCTGTATTCGAGAAGATTTGAACAAAATCGCCGACCGCGTCATGGCTGTCATGGATCCAGTGAAATTGATTATTTCGAATTATCCCGAAGGACAAACGGAAGATTTACTCATTGAAAATAATCCAGAAGATCCAGAAACGGGGAAGCGTGTTGTTCCTTTCTCGCGTGAGTTATACATTGAGCGTGAAGATTTTATGGTAGAACCACCTAAAAAATTCTTCCGATTAGGTCCCGGTTTACAGGTGCGTTTGAAAGGGGCTTATATTATTACGTGTGATCATTTTGAGATGAATTCCGACGGCTCTGTTAAGGAAATTCATGCCTCCTATATTCCTGAGAGTAAATCAGGTCAAGACACTTCAGGAATTCATGTGAAAGGAACGATACATTGGGTTTCTATTCCGCATGCTGTTCAAGCGGAAGTCCGACTTTTTGATCGTTTACTGATTGTGGAAGACGCCTCAGAATTAGGCGATGATTTTGTCAAATTCGTTAATCCAGAATCTTTACAGATCATCGAACAAGCATTTGTTGAGCCAAGTTTAGCACAAGCGACTGTTGGGGAAGCAGTTCAGTTTATTCGCAAAGGATATTATTGCCTTGATCGCGACTCGAAACCCAATAAATTGGTGTTTAATCGCACAGTAACCTTGAAAGATACCTGGGCTAAAGAACAGAAGAAATAATTATTTTTTGGCGAAAAGGGAATCGACAAAGGTTGTTTTGTTGAAAACTTGCAAGTCGGAGACTTTTTCGCCAACTCCAATGTATTTCACCGGAATCTTGAATTGATCCGAAATTCCAATCACAACCCCCCCTTTTGCGGTACCATCCAGCTTGGTGATGGCCAAAGCCGTTACCTCCGTCGCTTTTGTGAATTCTTGCGCTTGAATGAATGCGTTTTGGCCGGTAGATCCATCCAATACCAGTAATACCTCATGAGGTGCTTCTGGGATGAATTTTTGAACAACACGTTTCATTTTTGACAACTCAGTCATCAAATTTACCTTCGTGTGTAAACGTCCAGCTGTATCAATGATAACGATATCTGCCTGCATTTCTACGGCCTTTTTTACCGTGTCAAACGCCACTGCAGCGGGATCTGTATTCATTCCATGGTCAATCACCGGAATTCCTACGCGTTCCCCCCAAAGTTTTAATTGGTCCACCGCTGCTGCACGGAATGTATCCGCAGCTCCTAGGACAACCTTTAAGCCATTTTGATGAAACTGAGACGCTAACTTACCGATTGTCGTTGTTTTGCCGACACCGTTAACTCCCACCACCATGATCACATAAGGCTTTTGTTTAGGTTCTGCAAATGCATTCTCAATGTCATATGATTTGTTTTCATCGAGTAATGCAGCCACTTCTTCACGCAATACTTGATCCAACTCTTCCGTGGAAACAAATTTGTCGCGTTCTACGCGACGTTCGATGCGCTCAATGATTTTAAGCGTGGTAGCAACGCCTACATCCGACGTTAATAAGATCTCCTCAAGTTCGTCTAATACATCGTCGTCTACCTTGGATTTTCCTAAAACCGCACGACCCATTTTGGAAATAAACCCATCTTTGGTTTTTTCCAAGCCTTTTTCCAAAGCCTGCTCGAGGTCTGCTTGCTCTTCAGGAGCTGGTTTCTTTTTGAGAAAATCAAATAATCCCATTCGATTGTACGTCTTTTATACGTTGAAGGTAAACAAAAAAAAGTCCCCGAAAAAGGGACTTCAATATGCTAGCTATAAATTACCGACGAAAAAACTAGTTTTTCAATGCAGCGTTAACCTCATCTTGAAGAATGATTTCCTCTTTGAAGGTATAAGCTCCTGTCGTTGGGTTTTTAACCGCCTTGATGATTTTAGCGTATTTTACGCCGCCTTCTTTCTTTAGTGTTGCAACTACTTTCTTAGCCATGATTCGTGGGTATTAAACCTTATTTAATTTCTTTGTGTAGAGTAACCTTCTTCAATACTGGGTTGTATTTCTTCAACTCAATACGAGCAGTTGTGTTTTTACGGTTCTTCGTCGTGATGTAACGTGACATCCCTGGTAGACCCGACTCTTTGTGCTCTGTACATTCCAAAATTACTTGGATGCGATTTCCTTTCTTTGCCATAATTGTAAAATCTGTTTACGCCTCGATTCGAAACGGAATGCAAAGGTATAAGAAATATTTTTTTTGCCAAATAGTTTTGCTAAAATATCTGATAAATATTTGATAATCTTCCCCTACTCAACTTCCGAGGCTTTTAAATGTGAGATAGTTTCTACATTTTTGTTCAATGAATTCAATTCAATACGAATTTCTTCCGCAGAATTTTCAAGATTCCGACCCGAATCAGTATCAGCTTGCTGATCTGAAATCAGAGGAAATGTTGATTTCGCTCGGCCCACAGCACCCATCAACACATGGTGTTTTACGCCTGGAAGTTATTTCGGATGGGGAATTGGTTGTTGATGTAGTTCCGCATTTGGGATATTTACATCGTTGTTTTGAAAAACACGCCGAAGCTCTTCCTTTTAACCAAATTATCCCTTACATAGATCGTTTGGATTACATGGCCTCCATGAATTCCGAACATGCTTATGTCATGGGTATTGAGAAAATGCTCGGAATTACTGGAACGCTCCCCAAACGAATTGAATACATTCGCGTATTGGTAGCTGAATTAAACCGCATTGCATCTCATTTTGTAGCGATAGGAACCTATGGATTAGACATTGGAGCTTACACCCCTTTTTTATGGTTGATGCGCGACCGGGAACATATTCAGCGTTTATTGGAGTGGCTTTCAGGTGCTCGTATGCTCTATAATTATGTCTGGGTGGGTGGTTTGTTCTATGACCTTCCTGTTGGTTTTGAAGAGCGCACAGCGGAACTCGTCCCTGTCATCAAAAATACGATTGCTGAGGTTCAAAAAATCGTTGAAGAAAATTCGATTTTTATAAAGCGCACAGCTAGTATCGGCGTATTGCCTCTAAATCTAGCGATAAATTATGGCTGCACAGGCCCCGTATTGCGCGGTTCTGGTTTAGCGTTTGACTTACGTAAAGTAGATGCCTATTCCGTATATCCGGAATTGGAATTTGATGTTCCAATAGGGACAGGATTAAAAGGCCAAACGGGCGATTGTTGGGATCGAAATCACGTGCGTGTACTTGAATGCATTGAATCGCTGCGAATCATCGAACAATGCTTGTCGGCCTTGACTGCCGAGCACGCGCGAACCAAAGCGTTTGACCCTCAAGAATTTGTTCCTAAGAAAATTAGACCTGTTGCACAAGATATTTACACCCGAGCTGAAAACCCTAAGGGTGAATTAGGGTTTTATATACGTGCTGATGGAAAATCGGATATCCCAACACGCTTGAAAGTGCGCGCATGCTCCTTTCATCATTTATCGGTGATACCGGATTTAGCAAAAGGTGCTTATTTGGCCGACTTAGTGGCTATCATTGGATCCATGGATTTAGTCATGGGCGAAGTAGATCGATAATTATGATACAAGAATTTTTGCCCGCGCTCGAAGCCGAAATTAAACACCAACGTTTAGGAGAGTCTCCAAATGAATTGTATGACCCCATTCGTTATTTGATGCAATTGGGGGGCAAGCGGATTCGTCCCGTGCTTTGTTTATTGTCATACGCATTGTTTAAATCGGATTGGAAAAAGGTAGTCCCAACAGCCCTTTCTATAGAGATTTTTCACAATTTCACGCTGATGCATGATGATATCATGGATAAGGCGCCATTACGGCGGGGTAAACAAACGGTACACGAAAAGTGGAATGATAACATCGCCATTCTTTCAGGTGATGTGATGCTTGTAAATGCTTATCAATACCTCAATCAATGTGAGCATTTGTCATTAGGAGAATATCAACATTTGATTACTCGGTTTAACCGGACTGCTGCGGAGGTATGTGAAGGCCAACAAATGGATATGAATTTCGAAAGTCGATCCACTGTAACGTTGGAGGAATACATCGAAATGATTCGGTTAAAGACGTCCGTTTTAATTGGTTTGTCGATGGAGATGGGTGGTATTTTGGCTGGAGTTGAAGCAAGCGTCGCAAAGACATTGTATGAAATTGGTGAATGCATCGGTCTTGGATTTCAATTGAAAGACGATTTACTTGATGTTTATGGCGATCCTGAAAAATTTGGGAAACAGGTTGGTGGTGATATATTGGCCAATAAGAAAACATTTTTATTGATTCGTGCCTTAGAAACGGCTCAAGGGGAGACGCTAGCTTCGTTGAATAGTTGGTTAGCTGCCAGCAATCCCAATCCAGTCGAAAAGGTACAAGCTGTTACCCAGCTCTACACCGATTTGGGAATACGGAAAGAGACCGAGGCGAAAATTAATCAGTATTTTGATCAAGCCTTTCAGTCGATTGGTCAGCTAAACCTGCAATCAGCGCAGCAAGACGCTTTAGGTAAATTCCTAGCGGGGTTGGTCGATCGGGAAGTTTAATGTAGTTTTGTAGGCTAAATTTTAATGGGCTTTGCCCACATTCGATGGGGAATACAAATTCACTCAGTTT
Source organism: Bacteroidota bacterium (assembly GCA_039805345.1). Classification (GTDB taxonomy): domain Bacteria; phylum Bacteroidota; class Bacteroidia; order Cytophagales; family Spirosomataceae; genus Aquirufa. Next base: position 7,207 of record JBDLUL010000132.1, read on the forward strand.
CATGTTGATGGCCATTACGGTCGCGATTTCGCTCCTTGCTTGGCAAAAGCCAGCTTGGTTAGATGCGATGACGATGTCGCCCTATCGAATCAATAAAAAACAAGAATATTGGCGATTTTTGACTTCTGGTTTTATACATGCCGATTTTACGCATTTGTTCTTTAATTTATTTTCCTTTTACTTTTTTGGGACACAATTGGAGTATATTTTCTCGATCATTTTTCCGGGATTTGGAGGATATATCTACGTGGTATTTTATTTACTTGCCATTTTAGTAGCGGATTTGCCTACGTATTTCAAACAACGAAATAACCCATATTTTAATTCTTTGGGTGCCTCTGGTGCCGTTTCTGCGGTTATTTTTGCCGGAATCATGTTCTTCCCAACAGAAAAGATTTATTTGTTTGGGGTCCTTGGGATTCCTGGATTTATCTATGCTGGCTTATTTACCTGGTATTCCATTGCGATGGACCGTAAGGGTCGTGACTATGTTAACCATTCAGCGCATTTGTATGGTGGACTTTTTGGTGTGTTATTTATCACCTTGACTCGACCTTCCACTTGGATTGAGTTTATTCAACAAATAATGGCGATGCTCGGATGAAAAGAATAGCGATTTTAGGTTCGACGGGTTCCATTGGGACACAAGCTTTGGATGTGGTGATGCAACATTCGGATGCCTTCTCGGTATCGGTTTTAACCGCCCAATCGAATGCAGATTTATTAGTTGAGCAAGCTTTGCAATTTAACCCTAGCCATGTGGTAATTGGGGATGAGCAAAAATATGCTTTTGTAAAAGAAGCCCTTTCGGGTACTGCAATACAGGTTCTCGCGGGTGCGGATGCCTTGCAAGAAGTGGTTTGTTTAGACAATGTAGATATTGTTTTGACGGCTTTAGTAGGTTATGCGGGTTTGCTGCCTACGGTGAAGGCGATCAAAGCAGGGAAGCCGATTGCATTGGCCAACAAGGAAACACTTGTGGTGGCGGGTTCTTTGATTATGCCTTTGGCGCGTGAAATGGGTGTTCCTATTTTACCTGTGGATTCGGAACATTCAGCGATTTTTCAATGCTTGATGGGGGAGTCGCATAATCCGATTGAAAAGGTGATTCTCACAGCCTCTGGTGGTCCATTCCGAGGAAGAAAGCGTGCTGATTTGGAACAAGTTACCCGCGCGCAAGCCTTGAAACATCCCAATTGGTCTATGGGAGCGAAGATTACCATCGATTCCGCCAGTTTAATGAATAAGGGTTTAGAGGTCATTGAGGCCGCTTGGTTATTTGATGTGAAGGCCTCTCAAATTGATGTGGTTGTGCATCCACAATCAATTGTCCATTCGTTGGTGCAGTTTGAAGATGGCTCAATCAAAGCGCAACTTGGTTTGCCTGATATGAAACTCCCGATTCAATTTGCTTTAGGATATCCGAATCGAATGCAGGCCGATTTTCCTCGTTTTGATTTCAGGAATTTTGCTTCGCTAACTTTTGAGCAACCGGATATGGAGACATTCCGAAATTTGGGATTGGCTTTTCAAGCCTTAGATCAAGGGGGTAACATGCCTTGTATCTTAAATGCTGCGAATGAAGTAGCGGTTTCGGCCTTTTTAAAAGATGAAATTGGCTTTTTGGAAATGTCTGATTTACTTGCCGATTGCATGGCCAAGGGAACTTTTTTACACAATCCAAGCTTAGAGGACTATATAACGACAGATAAATTAACGAGAGAAATGGCCCAATTGTGGGTTAAACAACAAAATAAATAAGGTATGGAAGGTTTGATTATGGCAGGACAGCTAATCTTGGGGTTGTCGATTTTAGTTACATTACACGAGTTTGGACACTTCATCACAGCCAAATGGTTTAAGATGCGGGTTGAAAAATTTTATCTGTTTTTCGACTTTTTATTCCCGATTCCAACGGTTTTAAACTTTGCAATCTTTAAGAAAAAAGTGGGTGATACGGAATATGGATTGGGTTGGTTCCCACTTGGTGGTTATGTGTCGATTGCGGGGATGATTGACGAAACGCAAGATGCAGCAACATTAGCGAAAGAACCAGAACCTTGGGAGTTTCGTGCGAAACCTGCCTACCAACGATTAATCGTGATGCTAGGTGGTGTCATCGTAAATGTCATTACAGGTGTTGTCATTTTTGTGGCACTTACTTTTTCGAATGGGAATAACTTCATATCGAAAGACGAGTTGAATAAGAATGGTATTGTCGCCTTGGAATTAGGCAAGCAAATCGGTTTAAAAACAGGAGATAAGGTCGTTAAGGTCAATGGGGCTGATTTCACATCATTGGCTGATCTACGCACTTCAGATGTCTTGTTGGGCGAAAATTCGTCTTACACGGTCTTACGTGATGGGCAAGAAATTGAAGTGAAAATTCCATCCAATTTCATCGAGAAATTAAGTGATAAAAAGGCGGCATTCATCGAACCGATGGCTGCGTTTAAAGTGGCGGAAGTGGCTGCTCCGGAGGAGCCCGGAAGTCAAGATGGCGAGTTATTGCCTGCATTTTCAGCAGGCTTGAAAGCTGGTGATTACATAACTGCTGTGAATGGTCAAACCATTCAATTCTACCATGAGATCAAAGAAGTTTTAGGGAAAGAAGCTGGTAAGTCAATCAAATTAGCCATTAAACGCCAAGGTAAATCGGATACGTTATCTATGGTGGTTTCTAAGAGCGGACAAATTGGGTTTCTTCCAGAATTGTTGATCAAAACAACCCATGAGGACTATACGTTTGCCCAGTCATTAAGCATTGGATCAGGGCGTGCATTCTCGGTTATCTCGGATAATATTCGTGGGTTCAAAAAGATTGCAACGGGTGATGTTTCTGCCTCAAAAGCATTGAGCGGACCTATTGGAATTGCTCAAATGTTCGGTGGTGTTTGGGATTGGAATCGTTTTTGGATGTTGACAGGCTTATTGTCGATGGCATTAGCTTTCATGAATATACTACCAATTCCTGCTTTGGATGGTGGACACGCGATCTTCTTGCTTTACGAAATGATAACAGGTAAGCCGGCATCGGAAAAAGTATTGGAGCGGGCCCAACAAGTAGGCATGATTATTTTACTTGCTTTAATGGCATATACGTTTGGGAATGATTTTTTTAAATTATTCTAAGGTTGAAAAGGGGGCTGCTTTTTTTACTATTACTAGCTTGTCCTGTTTTTGGGAAAATTCATCCTTTTCACTCAAGCGTAGGGGAGTGTGTTTTTAATCAAAAAGAGAAAGTTTGGGAGATCAGTATCCGCTTATTTCAAGATGACTTGGAGCAGGGGCTTACTGCCTTCGCGGGTAAGCGATTCATATTTCAAGAGGGTCCGCAAACCGATAAAGTGCTTGAATCATATTTGCGAAAGCATTTGGGGGTTCAAGTTAACCAACAGCTCACAACACCTTATCGATATCTAGGATGGGAAGCTGTCAAAGATGTGATTTGGGTGTATGTGGAGGTTCCGACAGAACAACATCTAACAGGAATGTATTGGGAAAATAGTTTGTTAGCAGATATATTTCCTGATCAGACGAATCTTTTTCATGTAGCGCGTGGCGAGTTAAAGCATTCCTATTTGTTCCAATCAACTAAATGGATTCAATTATTTGACTAAGGTGGTCTGCCAAAAGGTCATGTGGCATGATATTTGATTATATGCCCATACTTTTAAAAAAAATTAACGAGGGGAATATTATAAATTGTGTGTATGAATAATTCAAACGACCTTTTTAAGCATTTGAGATTGTCAGATATGTCTGACTTTGAGAATATTGAATTGATTCCCATTGGTGGGGAGGGAGCGGGTAGTGATGACAAAATGGGCGTTTTGTCAGAAGAGTTACCAATTTTACCTATTCGTAATATTGTATTGTTTCCGGGTATGGTGATTCCCATTACGGTGAGTCGTCAAAAATCGGTCCGTTTAGTAAAAAAAGCGTATAAAGGAGATCGCACCATTGGGGTTTTGGCGCAAGCAAATCATTCCAAAGAGGAGCCCTTGCCAGAAGATTTATATAAGATTGGTACGGTTGGACATATCGTCAAGATGTTCGTTTTGCCCGGTGGAAACACGACCATTATTGTACAAGGACGAAAGCGTTTTGAGGTAAAAGAATACATCAAAACAGAACCCAATCTAATTGCCAAAGTCAATTATTTAGAAGATACATTTCCGAAGAAATTGAATCGGGAGAATAAGGCATTGATTTCGACCTTGAAAGAAAATGCGTCTAAAATCCTCAACTTGAATCCTGAGATTCCTCGGGAAGTTCAAATTGCGTTGGATAACATTGAATCGCCATCATATTTGGTGCACTTTTTGTCTTCCAATGTGAATGCGGAATTACCTGAAAAGCAGGCTTTGCTTGAGCAATTGAATGGTTTGGAACAAGCGACAACTTTGCTGGAGCACATGATGAAAGACATTCAATTATTAGAATTGAAGCGTGAGATTCAGAGTAAGGCATCGAGTGATATAGACCAACAGCAACGGGATTATTATATACGCCAACAAATCAAAGTGCTTCAGGAGGAACTCGGAGTGGAGAGCCCTGAGCAAGAGTTGGATGGTTTGCGTGCACGCGCGTCGAAGAAAAAATGGACGAAAGAAGTGAATGATTTTTTCCAAAAGGAATTAAACAAGTTGCAACGAACAAATTCCATGTCTCCGGAATATCCGATGTTGATGAATTATGTCGAGCTTTTAGTTGATTTACCATGGAGTGAATATTCGAAAGATAATTTCGACCTTATCAAGGCAAAGAAGGTCTTGGATGCGGATCATTTTGGTTTGGAAAAAGTAAAGGAAAGAATCATCGAGTATTTGGCGGTGTTGAAGATGAAGGGAGATATGAAAGCGCCAATTCTCTGTTTATACGGCCCTCCGGGTGTGGGAAAAACATCCTTAGGTCGTTCGATTGCGAAGGCATTAGGCCGTAAATATGTTCGTATGGCATTGGGAGGTTTGCGGGATGAAGCGGAAATTCGCGGGCATCGCAAAACTTACATCGGGGCCATGCCTGGAAAAGTAATTCAAAACATTAAGAAGGCAGGTTCTTCGAATCCTGTATTCATTTTAGATGAGATTGATAAGGTAGGGGCAGATCACCGGGGAGACCCTTCTTCGGCTTTATTAGAAGTACTAGATCCCGAACAAAACAATAGTTTTTTAGATAATTACATGGAGGTCGAATATGACTTATCCCGTGTAATGTTTGTGGCGACGGCCAACAATTTGGATACGATTCATCCTGCATTACGCGATCGGATGGAGATTATCGAGGTGAGCGGCTATACCATGGAAGAGAAGGTTCAAATTGCGAAAAAGCATTTGTTGCCGAAACAGAAAGTGGAACACGGACTTGACAAAATTGCTTTTACGATGACAGATTCGGCCATTCAAAAGGTCGTAGAGGGTTATACGCGTGAATCGGGTGTGCGAAAATTGGAGCAGGAAATCGGCCGTGTTGTTCGTAAAATGACGAAATCGATTGCGATCGGTGAAGAATATCCGAGTAAAATTCAGCCTACGGATGTGGTTAAGATGCTAGGCCAAGAAGTATTCGATAAGGATGCCTATGAAAGTAATGAGTATGCGGGGGTCGTTACAGGTTTAGCCTGGACACCAGTGGGTGGGGATATTTTATTCATTGAAACTTTGTTAAACCGAGGTAAGGGACAATTGACTTTATCTGGCCAACTAGGTGACGTGATGAAGGAGTCAGCAGTTGCAGCTTTGAGTTTCTTGAAGGCGCATGCGGATGATTACCAAATTGATTACCGAATTTTTGATCAATATAATTTGCACATTCATGTGCCTGCAGGTGCGGTTCCCAAGGACGGCCCGTCCGCAGGTATTACGATGTTGACAGCCATCGCTTCCGCATTAACCCAACGAAAAGTGAAGGCTAATTTAGCTATGACAGGAGAAATTACCTTGCGTGGAAAAGTGTTGCCGGTGGGAGGAATTAAAGAGAAAATATTAGCAGCTAAACGCGCGGGCATTAAAGAGATTATCATGTGCAATAAGAACCAAAAGGATGTGGAGGAGATTGAGGCACATTATATTTCGGATTTGAAATTCCATTATGTGGATCACGCGACGGAGGTGCTTACGATTGCTTTGTTGGCACAGCAAGTAAAAAATCCAGTAAAATTTGTATTTCAGGACGAGGCTAAGGCTAAGACGTCTGTAGATTTATAAACAATATCGCCCATTTCGAGGCAATATTGGATCATTTTAGCTGCCTCTGCCTGTGTTAATGGGCGGAGGCATTCTGTTAAGTCTTGGAGGTTCATCGCTCCATTCTTGAGGTAATTCAAAATTAACTGACGCTCTTTTTCCATTCCCTCGGGGTAGGCATGGCCAGTGGATTCTTTTTTACGCTGAATGCAATTGTCGCAAATGCCGCAATTCGTTTGGTCAGATTCTCCAAAATAGGCCGTTATTAATCTATTTCTGCAGGTTTTGTCTGCTCGAACGTAGGTTTCGATGGACTTTATTTTATGTTGGCTTCTTTCCTTTTTCTTCAGATATTCACTCCAAATAATAGGTAGATTTTCCGAATTGGCACGCGGAGTCAGCAGCGTTAATTTGGGTAGGCCCAACTGCTTTTCGTATTCGAGTATTTCGAATTTGGTCAATAATTGTAAAATACGTTCGACATCCACCAGGGGCATTTTGATGAGTTGGCTGATATTGACCTCTGAAATCGAAATGAATTGCGTGTATAGGTTTCCCCCAAAATGCCGGAGTAGGAATTTGATGAATGTCTCAAATTTCTCATTTCGAATCATAAAGTCGTAAACCTCTGCAGCTGTTGCTTGAATTCTGATTTTCGAAGGATTTTGGAATGAATCATTTAAAATTAACAATCCTTGACTTTCCAATGTCTTAATGGCAAAATAGGTTTCCGAGGCGGGTAGTTGAAAGCGCCGTGCCATTTCTGTCCAATCGAAATCATAGGTGGTTAATTCGCCGCTACCTTCTGCAATTTGCAGGTAATTACTCATGACCTGGTAGGTCTTACTCAAAACTGTGGGTGTGGGAAATGTCTTTTCCCAATTTGCTTGGAGGTCTGTGATGTCCTGCTCTTCCACTAGGATCACCGCATAGGCTTTTTTCTCATCACGACCTGCGCGTCCGGCTTCTTGGTAATATGCCTCCAAGGTATCTGGCAAGTCCATATGGACTACGAGTCTTACATCGGGTTTGTCAATGCCCATGCCAAATGCGTTGGTTGCTACAATGCAATGGGTTTTATTTTGTATCCAATCTTGTTGTTTTTGGGTACGTATTTCGGTGGCTAAACCCGCATGGTAATAATCTGCGAGAATTCCATTTTTCTGAAGCAATTGAGCAATTTCTTGTGTCTTGCGTCGATTGCGCGCATAGACGATCGAACAACCACCCACCTTCTGAATCATTTGAATAAGTTGGGGGTCTTTGTTTTCTTCCCATTTACTCGAATAGGAAAGATTCGACCGAGTAAAGCTTTTTTGGAATATTTTCGGGTTTTTAAATCCGAGTTTTTCAATGATATCTTGTTTTACCTCCTGATTGGCTGATGCGGTTAGCGCGATACAGGGAACCTTTGGGATAAGCTCTCTAAAATTATTAATTTCGAGGTAAGGCGGTCTAAAATCATAGCCCCATTGAGAGATACAATGTGCTTCGTCGACGACCAAGAGTGAAATATTCATTTGTTTGGCCCGTTCGATAAAAAGGTCGGTTTTAAGTCTTTCGGGTGAAATGTAAATGAATTTTACGTTTCCGTAGATGCAATTATCGAGAGCGATATCAATTTGTTTTTTTGACATCCCAGAATAGATTGCGATGGCTGGAATTCCTCGTTTGATCAATTGATCCACTTGGTCTTGCATCAAGGCAATGAGTGGGGTAATGACGATGCAAATACCTTCAGTGGCAATTGCGGGAACCTGAAAGCAGATCGATTTTCCTCCACCCGTTGGTAGCAAGGCTAATGTATCTTTTTTCTGTAAAACAGACTCGATAATATCCTGTTGCAAGGGGCGAAAGTTCGTGTGGCCCCAGTATTGTTGCAATATGTGATGGATATCCTGCATGTTCTTCAAATCTACCAAAAAATGCTTGAAGGATAAAGTCGTGTGAATTGTATGCGCTTATTATTTTTAAAATTATCTGTATGATTATGCGGGAAAATTCACAGCAAAGCGTATTTTTATTTTTTATAAAACACACATTATGTTAGTAGCATCCGATCTATTGCAATTGTCTGCCCGGGGCATTCGTCCGGAAGAAATAAATCAACAAGTTGAATATTTTAAGCAAGGATTCCCTTGGATGAATTTGGAGAAGTCGGCGACGGTGGGCGATGGGATTGTCCGATTTTCGGATGCAGATTTGGCTTCACACATTGAGCGTTTTGAGTCGCGTCGAAGTTCATTGAATTTATTGAAGATGGTGCCTGCATCTGGAGCAGCGACTCGGATGTTCAAATCCTTGTTTGAATACATTTCGTCTGGGCAACCAAATAAAGAGTCGGAATTGTTTTTTAGCCAAAAGGATTCCTTTGCGTTTAATGAGGAATTAGAGTCTATCACTCCTGAAGGTAGTTCGGAAGTGGAAATCTTGAAGATGTTATTGGGCGCGTCTGGTATGGAATATGGGTCTTTACCCAAAGGGCTCTTGAAATTTCATCGATATCCTGCTGGGGCTAGAACGCCATTGGAAGAGCATTTGGTTGAAGCTGCAGAATATGCATCGGATGGTCAAAAGGCACGATTGCATTTTACGGTTTCGCCGGAGCATCGTGGGCGTTTTGAAGCTTTGGTGGCGCACCTATCGCCGATTTGGTCATCGCATTTTGGTATAGATTTTGAGGTTACTTTTTCGGAACAGAAGCCAGCTACTGATACCGTAGCGGTGAACATGGATAATAGTTTGTTTCGAGAGGATGATGGGGCTTTATTATTCCGTCCGGCGGGGCATGGTGCATTGTTAGAGAACTTAAATGATTTATCAGCGGACATTATTTTTATTAAGAATATTGATAATGTGGTGCCGGATCATTTGAAGTTGACGACCATCCAATACAAAAAGGCCTTAGCTGGTTTATTATTATGGATCTTGGAGGGTATTAGTTATTTAGAGATGCGCTTGAGGGGGGAATTGAAACCTGCCTTAATTGAAGAGGCATTATTAGAAATTAAAACATATTTAGGCTTTGAGGTTTCTGCTGATTTTCAGCATCTCTCGATTGAGGCGCAGGCGGTAGTATTGTTGGAGATATTAAGTCGGCCTACACGTATTTGTGGTGTTGTAAAAAATACCGGAGAGCCAGGCGGTGGTCCATTTTGGTGTCAAGATGTTGTAGGTAATTTGACATTACAGTTGGTTGAATCTGCACAAGTGGACATGTCAAATGTTTCACAAAAGGATTTGTTTGCGGGGTCTACGCATTTTAATCCAGTGGATTTGGTTTGTGCGACCCGTGGAAAGGACTTACTTGCTTATCGAGATATGTCGACAGGTTTCATTACGGAGAAGACTAAAGATGGGAAGTCATTGAAGGCGCAGGAGTTGCCAGGTTTATGGAATGGCGCTATGGCGAATTGGAATACCTTGTTTGTAGAAGTCCCCTTAGAGACATTTAATCCGGTGAAGACGGTGACAGATTTGTTGCGTCCTGCGCATCAAAATGGATAGGGTTTTGCTCTTTGTAAAAATTCCCTAATTTTGCACCTCTTCCAGCAGATTTTGAAGGAAGTATATAAATGCTTGATTACAAAAACCTTGTTCGTTTTACGGGCAAGGTTTTTTCTTTTATCGGATTGTTGATATTAATTATCAAGTAAGTTTTTTCTTTTTCGGGCTTTCTAGAGTAGTTTTAAAAGAGGGTGTATGATTACGCTGCCGGGGTTAGATCCCCGGCAGCGTAAGATAATTCCGGAAAAGTTTACCGCTGCCAGGGTCTTTGACCCTGGCAGCGGTAGCTGGGACCCTGCCGGCGTAATGAGTCAAAAAAAGAATAATTATGGCATTAGAGCAAACATGGCGGTGGTTTGGCCCGAATGACCCCGTAAAATTATCCGACGTTCGTCAAGCGGGAGCAACTGGAATTGTCAGTGCATTGCATCAGATTCCGAATGGGCAAGTTTGGGAATTAACAGATATTTTGGAGCGCAAGGCTATTATTGAGGCCGCAGGATTGACCTGGTCGGTCATTGAAAGTATTCCGGTGCATGAAGATATTAAGACGCGCTCAGGGAATTATAAGCAGTACATCGAGAATTATAAAACGTCTATTCGAAATTTGGGGGCGGCTGGTTTGGATTTGGTGTGTTATAATTTCATGCCGATTTTGGATTGGACGCGGACCGATTTAGATTTTCGTTTTCCAGATGGAAGTACAGGGCTTCGTTTTGATGCGGCAGAATTTTGTGCCTTTGAATTGTTTTTGTTGAAGCGTCCGGGGGCAGAGCAGCATTACACCCATGAGCAAGTTGCTCGGGCAAAGCAATGGTTTGATGCATCTACGCAGGCGCAGCAGGATAAATTAATTCGAAATATCATTGCCGGATTACCTGGTTCGGAGGAGAGTTTTACACTGAAGTCTTTCCAAGAAGCTTTGGATACGTATGCGGAAGTGGGGGAGCAGGAATTGAGAGCGAATCTATATGATTTTATTCGGGAGATAACGCCTGCAGCTGAGGAGGCTGGGGTCATGTTATCGATTCACCCGGATGATCCACCGTATCCGATTTTAGGATTACCTCGTGTGGTGAGTACAGAGAGCGATGCGGTACAATTGTTAGCGGCATACGATAGCAATACGAATGGATTATGTTTTTGTACGGGTAGTTATGGTGTGCGTGCCGACAATGATTTAGTTGGTATGGTTGAGCGCTTGGGTCATCGTTTTAACTTCATTCATTTACGTGCGACGCGCCGTGATGAACATGGCAATTTCCATGAGGCTGACCATTTGGATGGCGATGTGGATATGTTTGGGGTGATGAAAGGTCTGGTTCAGGAGCAACGAAAACGAATTGCGTCAGGAAGAAAGGATTATCGTTTGCCATTCCGTCCGGATCATGGGCATCGGATGTTGGATGATTTGCAAGAGGGAAAGAAGACGAACCCAGGTTACACGGCGATAGGTCGTCTGCGAGGATTAGCGGAATTACGTGGTTTGGAAATGGGAATCGAGGGCTTTCTGAAATAATTTTCTGCCAAACCGTTTTGTTTTGTCTTTCTTATTGTTAAATTTGCACCCCCATTAGTGTGGGATAACTCAATTCTTTTGAGTCTACCACATGAAATAAGGGATTAAATGAATTTATAATTAAACAGGTAATTACGCTAAAATGCCAACTATTCAGCAATTAGTGCGCAAGGGACGTGAGCAAATGACTTGGAAATCTAAGTCACCTGCTTTGGATTC